>DAHXKV010000024.1 GCA_027366155.1 Microcaldota archaeon | reverse complement strand
CTCAAGCGTTACGGACTGGCCAGAGTCAAAGACGAGCTTATTTGAGCCCAGAGTAAGTGGTGGTGAGGTCAAGACAGTTATTGTAGTAGGCAGGGATTGCTGCGTCGTGCCTGTCGTGGCAGAGTCCGATACAGTAACATAATATGACTCAGTCTGCCCGGGAGAAGCCGTGTATGTGGCTGATGTTGCTCCGGAGATAGGAGTCCCTGAGCCAGGCGTACCCTGATACCATTGATAGTGATAAGGCTTCGTGCCTCCGCTCTCGTTGGCATAGATTGTAACTGACTGTCCCGCGCTTATTTTGGATAGCTGTGTGGACAATTCCGGTATCCCGAGTGCCGGATTTACGTGAATAATAGTTGATGTTATGATAGTACCGTTTATCTGGGTTGATGTGCTGTAAGGCTGTGCAAAAAATACAATCGGATGGTGGGCTGATACCTTCGATATTGTGGCAGACATCGAATCTCCTCCGCCGCCCGAACCGCCGGAGCCCCCTCCGTCAGATCCACCACCGCTGCTTCCCGTGGTAGAAGAGTTAAGTAACTGGTTGTACTGGGAGAGGTTTATGTTAGCAGTCTCAGTAACATTGCTCGTAAGCGTTACCACGCCCCAGTCTTCTTCGAATAGACCCCATCCGCAGCAAAGGCCGTATGAACTGCCTTGATATGTTGCGGTTGCAGGCCCTGAATAGCAGTTTGCGCCGGCGCACGTCCATCCGCCAAAGTTACCGGTACCTACGTGCACTGCAAAATAGACAGTGGTCCCATAAGGGTAAGACAAGGTCACCGGGCCGCCATAGCAGCCAGTTATGCTTGGATAGCAGAAGCTCGAGGATATCGAGCCTGGCATGCTTCCAACCTGCACAAACATCCCGTCTACATCGTTCAGATAGTTGGTTCCGAAGTTTGGAGGATTTGCGGTGAGTGTAAACGTAACTGTCTTCTGTACGAAATTGGCTGTTTCAGTTATTGGGCTATCTACCAATATCGAGGCTGTCTCACTTGTCCCAGAATAGCAGCCTGTGCCAGTGCAGCTCCATCCTGAAAAGGAGTATCCCGGACTTGGAGTTGCCATTATTTGTGCAGTAGTATTGTAGGGATACGCGCCGGAGCCGCTCACGGTGCCTCCATTTGATGGGCTTGAGGCGGCAGTGAGCTGCGAGGCTGTGCCTTGGAAGTTTGCAGTCTCTGTTGCAGAGTTATTCATTTGGATAAATGCAGTCTGCTGCGTGCTGTTATTGCAGTTTGCGCCGGTGCAGCTCCATCCAGTGAACAGATATCCAACTGCAGGTTTCGCACTTATTTGCACATACTCCCCATGCGTGTATGCTCCGGCACCGGACGCAGAGCCGGCATAATTAGGATTTGAATATACTGTCAGGATTTCATTTGCAGGAGAGGGAAGGGAATATTCAGCATTTATCGTTGTTGAAGAATTTACATATATTGAAGTGGCTTTGTCGCAACCTGCCTGGGAGACATATGCTCCGCCATATGATACAAACGAGTAGTTTCCTCCGCCGAGCCAGTTCGCAGTGCAGATGTAGGTTATTTTTGAGCCTACAGGGATACTAACTGTGGAGGTGTTGCTCCCAGATGCCCCTTTAGAAGGGCCTGCACATTCGTAGAATCCGGAGCCGCCTACGCATGCAGCCCAATTTGATGATGCAGGTGCTGGAATCTCGTTTATTGTAAGCGTTGTGTTCTTGATGTAGTTGAAGTTTGCGTAAAGTCTTGTGTTGTTGTAAACTGTAGTTAGGTTCCCACTTACACAGTTAGATGAAGTACTGTATGCTCCAGACCATGAGGCAAAGGCATAGCCTCCTGAATTTTTGCTGGATGTATTCCATGGCGCAGCGCAGACAAAGTATATCTCGCTCCCATAAGGCATCTGTATGCTTGCAGTATTGGATCCGCTCCCTTCTCCAGGAGCTATAGTCGTATTGTCAAGGCCGTTGTAAGGACCTGCGCATACCTGCGGAGGCCTGGCCCCGCTTGGCTCTTGGTACTGGATGCATGCTCCGTAATACAGCGAAGACTGTTGTGGAGTCTCTATTATGCTTACATTTACCGAGATCGGATGAAGCGGCTTTGCTACCAGGGAAACATTGTATGTGCCGGGGCTTGAAAACGTGAACCGGTTTCCGCTTGATGTCACTCCTGAAGGAGAAACGGCAGAGCCGTTTACCAGGTAGTAATATGAATATACATAATTGCTCCCGAGTGCCGTGTTGTTTGTTAGTATTATGGATTGCCCCGAGTCAAGTGTTAAATTCTGAGGACTGAGAGAGGGATTTGATGCAACTGACCCGATAAGCGTCAGGCTCAGGAAAAAAAGCATAGCTAACTCAAATGTTTTACTTCTATTCATAGGAATACCGAGGGCATGTTTGCCATGCAAATGCATTTGGATTTCCTGGTATATATAGGTTCCCGTTTAGCGAGGCGTGCATTAAATGCCGGTATGGCACTTGTAACAACAATAATTCTAACAGTGGCCCTTGGAATATAAAAAGAACAGGTTGTCTGCGAAGGCTCTAAATAATTTTCTTTCAAAACATATCCAAACAGACTGGAGTCAATGATAGTTATCAAGTTTGGAGGAAGCTCGGTTGCCACTTCCGAGAGGATTTCCAAGGTTTCGAAGATAATAAACTCCTACGCTTCGGATAGACCTTTGGTCGTTGTGTCAGGACTTGGGGGAGTGACTGACAGCCTGATTGATGCAGGGAATGCTGCCGCTAAAGGCATCAGCCCGGAAAGGACAATCGAAAAAATAATCAAGAGGCATCTTGACGTTATAGAGGAACTGCATCTGACACCGAGGGTGATAGAAGCGGAGATAAGGCAGGCAAGGAGGCTGTACAGGGAGATATCATGGGGAGGTGCGCTTAGGCCAAAAGCCCTTGACGCGATGATGTCGTTCGGCGAGAGGTTTTCTGCAAGGATCGTCGCCGCAACACTTGTCCGGGACGGCGTTGAGGCGAAGGCTTTCGATGCTTACGACGCAGGAGTGCTTACAGACTCCAACTTCGGCAACGCCGAGATACTGGAGGATACACACAGGAGAATAAGGGACTTCGTAAGGAAGACACGGACGATACCGGTAGTGACAGGGTTCATAGGCAAAGACAGGAACGGCAACATAACCACACTGGGCAGAGGGGGCAGCGATTACACCGCCTCGGTATTTGGCGCGGCTGCCAATGCAAAGCAGATACAGATATGGACTAACGTAGACGGAATAATGACTGCAGATCCCAGAGTCGTAAGTAACGCAAGGAGCCTTGGGGCAGTAACATTTATGGAAGAGTTGGAGCTCGAGTACCTTGGCTCTTCTACACTGCACCCCAGAGGGATAATCCCTGCAATGAACAAAGGAATAGAAGTAAAGATAATGAACACGCTAAATACAGGATACAGGGGTACGCTTATAACCGAGGACATACGCGCATCGAGAAGGATTGCCTCGATTACACAGAAAGACGGCATTACAGTAGTAAAAGCCAGGAAAAAAGGCAGGAGCGATGAGGGAGACCTATTCCAGAAGGCATCCTCTGCGCTGTCCAGAAGAAACCTTGCAGTAATCTCCATGATGACGTCCAGGGACAGCATCACAATAGTATTGAATAATGCAGGAGAGGATGCAGTTAGGAAGCTTGCCGGAGAGTTGGAGGGGATAGGTATTGTGGAGATCGTGGGAGGTCTTTCGATGGTCTCTGTAGTTGGAAAGGCGATGGGCTCGATGCAAGGCAGCCTTGGCAGGATGGTTTCCGCTTTAGGGAATACAAGTAGCTTTGCAGTCATATCTGGCGAGTCAGGAATGAGTAAGAGCATAATAGTCAGCGGGAAGGAGGCGAAGAAGGCGGTGAGGCTGCTGCATATGGAATTTTTCGGTGAATGATTGGGAAAAATAAGCGTAGGCATACTTGGAGCAACAGGAATGGTTGGCCAGACACTCGTGAGGCTTCTTGAAAAGCATAAGTGGTTCGAGGTAACAGAGCTTGCGGCCTCGGACAGGTCCTCAGGCAAGAGCTATGGAGAGATCATGAAAGGCAGATGGAGTATTTCTCCGGAGATGCCAAAATATGCAGAGGAGATGGTAATAAAGGAGTGCAATCCGGATCTCAGATGCGACGTTGTCCTATCCGCGCTTGACTCGAGCGTGGCACTCGAGATAGAGAATAAGTTTGCAAAGGCAGGGTATGCAGTTTCCAGCAATGCCAAGAACCACAGGATGGAGAACGATGTGCCACTCCTTATTCCAGAGATAAATCCAGACCACCTGGCTTTGATAGACATGCAGCGGAAGAAGCGCGGATGGAAGGGATTTATTGTTACGGATCCAAACTGCTCCACAATACACATGTGCATAGCACTGAAGCCGCTCTTCGACTCTTTCGGTCTGGAGCGTATCTCAGTCACTACAATGCAGGCGGCCAGCGGCGCGGGGTATCCGGGGGTGCCTTCGCTTGACATAATAGACAACGTGATACCATTTATAAGCGACGAGGAGGACAAACTTGAAAACGAGCCCCTTAAGATATTCGGCAGCATCTCCGGGTCGGGAGTTATAAATGCTGGATTCAGGGTAAGCGCAAGTTGCAACCGGGTTCCAGTCAGATACGGCCATACTGAATCGATAAGCGTTAAGCTAAGCAGGAAGACGGATAGGGAGGAGGTAATAGCTACGCTTAAGAAGTTCAGCCCTCTTTCTGGCATGGGGCTTCCTTCAGCACCTAGGCGGTCAGTAGTCTACAGCGAGGTGGAGAACAGGCCTCAGGCAAGATTCGACGCGCTTGTGGAGGGAGGCATGGCTTCAGTTGTGGGTAGGCTAAGGAAGTGCAATGTGCTTGATTACAAGTTTACCGTCCTGGGGCACAATCTCATACGGGGCGCGGCAGGCGCGGCTCTTCTCAACGCCGAGTTGCTAAAAGTAAAAGGATACATTTGAAACTCATATAGATAATTGAGTCATGGCACATTTTTGCAGGCGGCCCGGGTCTTGCCTCAGAGCCTGCCTTTATAGTCCTTGTAACCGAACCGCTTTGTCTCCTCAAGCATGCCTGATTTCCTCAGGAAGTATATCGAGGGCAGATTTACTCCGTTGAATGTGGTGGTCTTGACCATGGTATATATTGCCATGTCGAGAAATACAACCCTGTCTCCAGGCCTGAGTTTTACGGCAAGCTTGTATTCGCCTATTATGTCACCTGCGAGGCAGGTCTGGCCCCTAAAAATATATGTGTTAGCGGCTGGCCTTGTGCCACTGTCTTGTAGTATCTCTGGCCGGTATGGCATTGCCAGTACATCTGGCATGTGGTCTTCAGCGGAGGTATCAAGGAGCGCAATCTCCTTGCGCCGCTTAAGCGTCCTTGGAAGTATATCCAGTACGCTGGAGACCATTATCCCGGCGTTCATCGCTATCGCCTCCCCCGGCTCAATGTATACCTGCACCCCATACCTTTCCTTGAATGAGTTTATTATTTTTACCAGGTGACCGAGATCGTAGCCTTTTCGGGTGATGTGGTGCCCGCCACCAAAGTTCACCCATCTGACCTTTTTCAGGTAGGGCGCGAAGTTTTTCTCAAATGCAGCCAATACGGAGGCGAGCGTTTCGGCACCCTGCTCGCAGAGTGCATGGAAGTGAAGCCCGTCAAGAAGCGAGAGGTCTTCTCCCACAAGCTCCTCTGGAAATACCCCGAGGCCCGCTTCGGGGGAGACAGGGTTGTACAGATCTACCTTGACCTCGGAATAGCCGGGATTCACCCTCAGGCCTATCTCTATTTTCCGGCCGCTGCTCCTTACAAACTCCCTGTACTTTTTCCACTGGCTTATGGAATTAAAGATTATGGTGTCTGAGGTCTTTACCAGGCATTCTATGTCGTTAGAAGAGTATGCTGGCGCGAATGTATGCACCGCCTTCTTGAACTCTTCCTTACCGAGCCTTGCCTCATTCGGGCCGCTTGCGCAGACACCGTCGAGATGTTTAGCGATGACAGGAAATGCCCCATACATTGAGAATGCCTTGAGTGCAAGCAGTATTTTTGCCCCGGTTCTCTTGCGCACGGTGGAGATTATTTTAAGGTTCCTCTCGAGCGCCTGCTCGCTTACCACGAATGCTGGAGTCCTGACTTCTGAAATAACCTCCTCCCGAAAGTCAAGTCTTGCAAGCCTTGCGGATTCCTTCCTAGAGCCTGCATCAAGATAAGAGTTTGTGGCCATCGGTTAACCTCAATCCGGGAGCCTTCCTGCAAAATCCTTCTGTTCCCAGGGAAGTCCGTACCTGCCCAGAAGCTCCATGAACGGGTCTGGATCCATCTCTTCAGCGTTGAAGACGCCGCTGCCTTTCCATGTGCCATTTGCGACAAGCATTGCTGCAATCATGGCAGGCACTCCGGTTGTGTATGAGATTGCCTGTGCGCCTGCCTCCTTGAATGATTCGGAATGGTCGCATACGTTATATATGTAAACTGACTTTTCGCGTCCGTCCTTTATCCCAGTAATCACATTGCCTATCACGGTTTTTCCTGTGTAATTAGAGCCCAGTGAGGCAGGATCCGGAAGCAGGCACTTGAGGAAGCGTATAGGTACTACCTTACTGCCCTCATAATCCACCTCGTCTATCCTAGTCATGCCTACATCCTGCAGTACGCGCAGGTAGTTTATGTAATTTTCTGAGAAGGTCATCCAGAAGCGTATGCGCTTGAGCCCGTGTATGTTCTTTGCGAGTGATTCGAGCTCCTCGTGGTAGAGGAGATAGCTCTCCTTCTTTCCTACAACAGGATAGTCGAAAGGGAAATGCACGCTTCCGGGATTTAGTATTGAGGGGGTCTCCACCCATCTCCCGTTTTCCCAGTGCCTGACAACCTGCGTCACCTCCCTTATGTTTATCTCGGGATTGAAGTTGGTGGCAAATGGGTGGCCGTGGTTTCCCGCATTGCAGTCCAGTATGTCTATGTAGTGTATCTCATCAAAGAGGTGCTTCTGGGCGAATGCAGAGAAGATGTTTGAGACGCCAGGGTCAAAGCCGCAGCCCAGAACTGCGATCAGGCCCCGCTCCTTGAATTTTTCCTTGTAGGCCCATTGCCAGCTGTACTCGAAATGTGCAACGTCCTCCGGTTCATAGTTTGCCGTGTCGACATAGTTGGCGCCAGCTTCCAGGCAGGCGTCCATTATCTTTAGGTCTTGGTATGGAAGTGCAAGATTAAGGACCACATCGGGCTTGAACGACCTTATCAGTGAGACCAGGTGCGGGACGTCTTCGGCATTGACCTCTGCAACCTCGATCTCGACTCCAGTCTTTTCCTTTATCCGGTCGCGTATGCCAATGCACTTGCTGATGCTCCTGCTTGCAAGCATTATCCTCTCGAAATGCTCATGCGCCTGTGCGCATTTGTACGCGGCAACGCCGGCGACCCCTCCTGCGCCTATTATCATTATCTTTGGCATGCGAAACTACTCACTGCTTTATTTTTTGAGTTGGTGTTATTAAATATTTGCATGGTCCTGGGAGGAGGGATTGCCTGAAAGCGCATTCTGGTCCGGTCTTCAGGCAAACATGCCTCCTGCGCTCAGATACTTTTTAAGCTTTGCCGATGTTATAAAAGCAATAAACATGGAAGTTCTGGATTATGACGTCGTAGTACTGGGTAGCGGGATAGCGGGGTTCAAGGCAGCGCTACACGCTGCGGAGAAAACAAAAGGCCAGCGCATATGCATTATCTCGAAGCTGCATGCAATGCGCAGCCATTCGGTTTCTGCGGAAGGGGGCATATCGGGAGTATTGAGCCCCGAGGAAGGAAAAGACTCCGAGGACTCGCATGCGTTTGACACGATAAAGGGTTCGGATTACCTTGCAGACCAGGATGCTGTGGAGTTGCTGGTAAGCAGGGCCCCGGGAGAGATAAGGCATCTTGAGCACCTGGGGGTGCCATGGAACAGGACAGTACACGGGGAAATAGAGGAAAGGCCTTTTGGAGGCATGAGCACACCGAGAACTGCATTTGCCGCAGACAAGACCGGCTTCTTTATGATGCGTGCGTTGTATGACTATGTCTCTGGCGTGGAAGGCATAGATATCTTCCACGAATATTACGCGACTTCTATCGTGATAGAGAAAGGCACATTCGGAGGCATATGCGCTTTCAGGATCTCTGACGGGGAGGAGTTTTTTTTCAGGGGGAGGTCGGGCATAATTGCCACCGGTGGATTCTCGCGCGCCTACGGATTCACAACGACGGCACATTCATCCACAGGAGACGGAACCGCGCTGGCATTTGAGGCAGGGCTGGCGCTGAAAGACATGGAATTTGTACAATACCATCCTACGGCGCTCGTCCCGAGCGGCATACTCATAAGCGAGGCTGCACGGGGAGAGGGAGCCTATCTGATAAATGCTAATGGCGAGCGATTCATGTCAAGGTACGCGAAGGAACGGATGGAGCTCGCGCCGAGAGACATAATCTCCAGGGCGATCATGACGGAGCTAAACGAGGGACGGGGCTTCCCTTCGGACAGGTACGGCTATGCATATGTAGGGCTTGACCTTCGGCACATCGACATGGAAAAGCTCAGTAAGAAGCTCCCGATGATAATGGAGATGTCTAAGCGCATGATAAAGCTGGACCCCGGATCTGAGCCGATACCGGTCAGGCCTGGCACTCACTTCACCATGGGTGGCGTGCACACAGACATTGATGGCAACGCCCTTTATTCTGACGGAAGGCAGGTGGCAGGGCTCTGGGCCGTTGGGGAATGCGGGTGCGTTAGTGTGCATGGGGCCAATAGGCTAGGTAGCAATTCCCTAAGCCAGTGCGCAGTCTGGGGCAGGATAGCCGGAGAGAAGGCATCCGAGCATGCCGCGAAGAGTTCATTCCACAGCAGGAGCCATCCTGAGGAGATTCTCGAGAGGGAATCAGGAAGAATAGGCAAGTTAAGAGACTCTTCAGGCAGCAAGAACCCATATGAGATTAGAAGCGCAATGCAGAAAGTAATGGACAGCAACTTTTTCGTATTCAAGACAGTTAAGGGAATGGAAGAGGGAGTCAGTAAGCTACTTGAAATTAAGAAGGAGTTTTCTGACATATATGTAACAGACAAGGGAAAGAAGTTCAATACGAACCTCGTCAACATCTTTGAGATAGGCAATCTCCTAGAGCTTGCACACGCAAGCGCAGAGCTTGCACTCCGGAGAAGAGAGAGCAGGGGCTCGCATTTTGTCATGGAATACAGGGAACGGGACGACGCCGAATGGCTAAAGCACAGCATAATTTCAAAGCGTGGCGCCAGGCACGAAATTTCCTACCTTCCGGTCAGGATAACAAGGTGGAAGCCGCAGCCGCGGGTTTATTGATGGTATGATGGAGGAGAGATGGGAGCAGAGGGGAAGCCAGTTAGGTATTTTCAGGATGGGCAGGTTTTCGCTTTTCGGCCTTGTGCACATTCTGTTTTACAAAGTGCTGATATTCGTTGCACTGGTAACCGCTGCCCTGATAGTCTATTCGATGGCGTACGGCACGCCGCTGGTGCTTCTTGCAGCTAAGATATCGATAATAGCTGCATGGATACTCTTCACGCCGCAGCTCTTTTCGGCAATAGAGGCATTCTCACTTGTCAGGAGCAAGGGGCTGGCTTTCGGGAAATACAGCGAGTACTACATGAAGATGGCAGGTAGTGGCAGGAGTGCGGGAATTTACGCTTATCTCCCATATGCCATCTCCGCGGTATGGATTGTACTGCTTCTTGCAGTCTCTTATGTGTGGTTTGCATGAATGCTTCAAGATACATGATATTGCTTTACGCCTCGATGTTAGGTGTGCCTCTGCTGTTTGCAATCATGTCAGTCTCGGCGCTTCTTAGGCTTGGCACCGTTTATTACATCAGCGAGATGGCTGCAGCGGCAGGCCTCTTTGTCTACGCGGTGATGGGCTTTGTCGAGGCGTTTTCGCATTCTGGCGGGGGGATGCGCATACCAAAGTCAGCAATGTCAGCGGAGATCAGGACCAATGGAATCAAGAACAGCATAACGCCCGCAGGCCCTGGAGAGAGACCCGTAACGGTTAACCTGGGCAGGTTCGGATCGGGCAGGATAGAGTTCAGGAAGCATGGCGTAATGGCAAACAAGTTCACCACTGTCCTAGACGCGCTTCTATCCATAAAGGAAGGTGAGGACAATTCGCTCTCTGTAAGGTACAGCTGCAGAATGGGCATATGCGGCTCATGCGGCATGGTCATAAACGGCAAGCCAGCACTAGCATGCGAGACAGGCCTGATCGACGCATGCAGGGGCGGAACCGTCTCGGTGGAGCCGATGCAGGTTCACCCCCCAGTCAAGGACCTTGTCACCGACTTCAGTGGATTCATGAAGGACCACAGGAAGATAATCCCAGAGCTGTATAGGAAGGATGCGGAGGAGCAGCAGAGAGCAGAACATATATACCGGCAGAGCCAGGATGAGCTGCTTGAGTACCTTCCATTCTCGTACTGCATAATGTGCGGACTCTGCATGGATGCATGCCCTGTTGTTAATTCCAACCAGGGATTCATCGGGCCGCAGGCCCTCTCCCAGGCAGAAAGATACCATAAGGATTCCAGGGACCAGATGGGCAGTAAGCGGCTCGGACTCGTGGATAGCCTTGATGGAGTCTGGGGGTGCGAGTTTGCAGGCGCATGCTCCGAGGTCTGCCCTAAGGGAGTTGATCCGGCTGCGGCAATACAGTCAATGAAGATGGAGCTTCTTGGGCTTGATTGGGATAATGATGGTGAAAAGGGAAAAATATAGAATGGAGAAGGACGCGCTGGGGCTAGTGCCTGTGCCCGAAGACGCCTATTATGGCGCAGAGACTGAGCGCGCAATAGAGCTATACAACGTATCAGGTTTGAAGATACAGGATGCCTTTATTTCAACGTATGTCAGGCTGAAGAAATGCGCGGCGCTTGCAAACATGAAGGCAGGAAAGCTTGATGCGAGGAAAGCAAAGGCAATAGTGAGGGCATGCTCAGATGTACTAGAAATGAACCTTTTGAAGGAGCCCGGGCTGGATATCTTCCAGGCCGGCGCCGGAACCAACATCAACATGTACGTCAATGAGGTCATAGCCAATAGGGCAATAGAGATACTCGGAGGCAGAAAAGGAGAATACAAGATAATACACCCGAATGACGATGTAAACCTCTCACAGTCTACTAATGACACGATGCCCAGCGCCATAAGGATCTCGTCGTATGCCTCGGCAGTTGAACTCTCCGCCGCACTCGAGATCCTCAGGAAGAGGCTTTCTGCAAAGGCAGGCGAGTTCAGCAGCATAGTGAAAGTTGGAAGGACACATCTCCAGGATGCGGTCCCAATACGCCTAGGCTCCGAATTTTCAGGATACGCCGGGCAGGTGCAGCATGCAATAAGCTTTATGGAAATTGTTATGAAAGGCCTTCTCAGGATACCCATTGGAGGGACTGCTGTCGGGACAGGAATCAATGCTGGCAGCAAATATAGGAGGTATATGATCTCTGAGCTGCGTAACGAGTTCAGAATAAAGCTCGTTTACTCCGAAAACTTCTTTGCGGACATGCAGGCAAGACTCGCCGAACTTGACCTTTCGAATGCTGTATCAGAAACAGCAATAGCAGTAGGAACGATAGCCAATGACATAAGGCTTATGGCCTCCGGACCTGACGCCGGAATAGGCGAGATATCACTTCCTGCAGTCCATCCCGGCTCTTCCATAATGCCAGGCAAGGTTAATCCAAGTGTAGCGGAGATGATGAACATGGTCTGCTTCCAGGTTCTTGGCAGCGGGACGACCATACGGGAGGCCTGCGCTTCGGGCCAGCTTGAGCTCAATGTTTTCACGCCAGTCATAGCATACAACCTCCTCTTCTCAATGGGCATACTTTCCAGGGGAGCGGAAATTTTCGCCGAAAGATGCATAAGAGGGATAAAGGCAGAGAGACGCCACATATCAGATAGCCTTGGAAAAGACTCGGCAATAGCCACGGCACTTGCCCCTTACATAGGATATGCAAAGGCTGCAGAGGTTGTTGCTAAGGCGCGCAGGGACGGAAAGGGTATAATGGAAACCTGCCTCAGGATGAAGGTACTTGACAGGAAGAAGCTTGAAAGGATACTTGACGCCTCGAAGATGGCATGAGGAGGTCAGGATTTGGACGCGCCTTGCTTGCGCCGTTTTGAAGCAGCATTTCTCTTCAGGGTAACAAAGAGTACGAATACAGTATTTGATATGCATACGGTTGCCGGATAGAGGACAGTGACTGGATTTATGCTCTTTAAGGCCAGGATCGAGATGAAAAGCGCCAGTGCACCGAAAGCAAAGACCTTGACTGACTCTTCTTCTGGTTTGGATGATGCCTGTGCGAATGTAGGTATGAAACCTGCAATGTCGGTTGCCGAGGCTATGACAACTTCTACAAGCGAAGCGGAGGTTGCAAGCCAGAGCAGAATCCCTGCAAATGCAGCAGCAAGGCTTGCCTTGTCTATTGCCGAGATACGGTCGCTCCGCTTTATCGAGAGTGCGAATATAGTCATGCACAGTAAAGATGAGGCCCCGATTGCCCAGCTGCCTGGGCCTGCGCCCTTTTCGGTCTGGGCGATGAAGACTGCGGCCTGAAGAAATCCCCAGACCAGCCACGAGTATGCATGCGGCCGTATCTTCCCCTTTATTGTGTCGAATATGTAAGGAAAGAAGCTGCCTGTCCCTATCGCAGTAGAGAGGATTCCGAGTAGGGCATTGTAGTCCATCACGTTTCACGTTCCGGCACAGGCCGCATCAGTTAGGGGTTCCGGGAATCAGGCTTTCGGCCATGAATGCGGGATCGTATTTCATCAGGTCGTCGTAGCCCTCGCCTGTGCCGAAGTAGAGAATCGGGACGTCGGTTTCGCTGAGTATGGAGAGAGTATTTCCGCCTTTCGCGTCGGCATCAAGCTTGGTTATTATCACACCGTCTATTCCGATTGCCTCGTTGAACTGCCGTACCTGTTCCAGAAGCGAGTTGCCCGTTATCGCCTCCCCTATGAATATCTTCATGTTTGGCTTTGCGACCCTCACCATCTTTTTCATCTCTTCCATTAGGTTCTTGTTGGTTTCCTGGCGCCCGGCGCTGTCTATCAGCACCACGTTTATTCCTTCGGCCTTCGCATGTGCGACTGCGTCGAAGGCTATGCTTGCCGGATCTGCCCCATATTTGCCCTTGACAACCTCTATTCCGAGCTTCTGCGCATGAAAGACTGTCTGCTCTATTGCGGCGGCCCTGAACGTGTCGCTTGCGGAGATTATGCACGAGATTCCGCTTTTAAGGAGTAGGTTTGCTACCTTGGCTATTGTGGTCGTTTTGCCTGCGCCGTTGGGTCCTATGAACAGTATAGTGAATGGAGTGCCGATGGCCGGAAATTCACGTATTGACTCGGGCAGGCTCTTTCCCGTCCCTTTGTCAAGTGTCCTGGCTATTGCGTTGCGTATTATTGCTGCTATCTCACGCTCCAGTCCCCTTGAGTTTATCGTGCTGCTTAGCAGCTCTTTCCTGATTTCGGATATTATCTTTTCCGATGCGGCATAATTTACATCGGATTCTAGAAGCGAGAGACGCAATGTCTCAAGAAACGGGTCGGCGTCCTTCTCGCTTATCTTTATCTCGCTTGTAAAAATGCCCTTAAGCCTTGTCCCGAATGTCACCTTCGGCTGTGCCGGGCTTCCGGCGGATGCGTGCGTGGCTTCTGAGGGGGGCTTTCCTCGTGGAAGAGAAGGCGGTGGGGGAGGAGTTACAGGCTTTGTCTCTTCTGTTGTGTCAGGCCCGTATCGGTTTGCAGGATGGGGCTTTTCAGAAGGGAGGCCCTGAGGCCGTGTAGCATGCACGGGTGCCGGAAGATGCTCCGGGACGGGCTTTGCATCTGGCTCCGGTGCAGCAGGCCTTGGTTTCTCTGCTTTCCGGCCAGTGTTTGCCTCTTTCCTTGTATCCTCGATTCGTGCTGGCGCCTTGGTTAGATTTGGTTCCGAGGGGGCAGTCAGGATGGGAGCCGTCTTGACCTCCTCCTTTTCATTTCCGGCGTCCTTTATTTCCCTTATTTTTTCCTTTGATTCTGAGATTGATTCTTCCTCTATCTTTTCCTGCTCCTTTCCAGATAGTGTGCCAATGAATGTTGAGAATTTTTTCTTCAGGCCCTCAAACACAGAAGCACCTTTCCATTACCTGGTAGACTGGGTTAGGAGATTCAGCCTGTAGGAGACATCAAGCGCAGCAGATTCAAGCTTCTGCTTCTCCGATGAGAGTTTTTTCATTGAGGATTCTTGCTTTTCAAGAGTTGACTTGAGGTAGGAAACCGCCTCGTCTCTGTTCTTCTCTACAAGGTAGCCGCCACCCACGTAAAGCAGTATGTGGTCTGCGCTTCCGACGCTTACCTCAGTGTAGGCACCGCCTTCCAGGTTTAGCAGGGCCTTTGAGTTGGCGAGCCTGCCTGCGCTGCTTAGTGTCTCTATACTCCTTTGGAGCGAGCCTATGGCTGCAGCAAAGGTATCGAGCTCTGCAAGTATTATTTCGTATTGCTGCGAGTATACGGTCTGCAGGTAGCGCATCTGCGCAATTTCCTCTTCGCGTGTATGCTGATCCTCTTGAGCCATTCAACCAGTACAACTTCTCCGTTTCATTTTATAAACCTGCTGGGTTCTTAGGAGAATGCCGCAGCTAGAAAAGAGTCTTCCCTTTAGGTTAATCAATGCGCAGGCCTTTCGCCATGTTTTCTAATTCGTACCCGGTCGTTGCGCTGCCCGCAACTATCCCGTTGGAATTTGCAATTGCGCTGAGGCGTATTGATAGGGAGCCTGTGTTGGCTGTTGACTGAGAAGTATTTCCGAAGAGCTCCTTGGCCATCTCCTCCTCATCCTCAGAGACCCTGTTGTTCAGCACCACGCCCTTGTTTGTTGCAATGTTATTTGCGCCGACGGTCTCAAATCCGCCTATGGACATTTTTACCACTTCGACGCCGAGTGCGGAGCCTATCTCAAGCGCTTCGCTCTGCGTATATCTCGGGTTTATTACCGCAACCTTGTCGTTTGCCAGTATATTATTGCCCAGTGCGTTCAGGTCTGATGTTATGGTTACCAGTTCAGTGTCTCCGAGCTTCTCCCTGAGGCGCGAAAGCTCAGAAGAGTACGACATTTCAGGCACAAGAATGGCGCGCGAGTTCATTACGGCATATATTCCTATGAGGTCTGATCCACCGAGCATTGTCTCTACGAGCCTTGTGCCCAGTGCCTTTTCTATGATTGCCTCGCCGCTGCCTTTTGGGCTCCCACCCACTAGGGTCAGGGAGTCGTTGGTGGCGCAGAACGCACCCATGTATTCGTTTCCGAAGAGATTTGCCTTCGAAATGCTCATCATCAGACCTTCACGCCGGAGCCGTCCTGCCCCGTATTTTTTGAGTTTTCAGGGGGCTTGCGGCTCTCCGCGGCAGGTTTACTTCCTGCAGGATGCTGCGCGTGCGGCTTTGATACGCCTTCCTTTGCCGCTGCTGCCTTTTCTGTAGCGACCTTTTCATTTGAGGCAGGTTTGCCCGAAGACGCGGCATGCTGTTGCGGCGTGGGCTTCTTCCTCTTCTCAAAGAGATCAGCCTTGACTGCCTCGCCAGTCTTTTCGATTGCTATCTTGATTCCGGCAAACGAGCCCATTGCGCCTTTTAGCAGGTACCTGTTGAGCTCACTGCCTATTTTTACATTGTCCACTCCGGTTTTCGTATGCCTTGCTATCTCTTCCCTTAGCATCCTTATTGAGTTGCCTATCCTCCGCGGCTTGTGTGTTCTAATCAGGCGCTTAGAGAGCTTTATCGTCCTTACAGTCTTTGTCGTTTGCGTTGCCACGTTATCAACTCATGCTTTTATACCGAGCTTCCTGTTCCTCCAACTCCTCTGGAACCTGTTCTGCTGCACCCTCCTGTGGGTCCTTAACGTCGCAAGCACAGGAATGCGCCTGTTCTGCTTTAGCTTGCTTCCAAGCATACGCTTCTTCGTAGAGCTTTTCTTTCCCATCTGAAAACCTATTTGTGTTGAAATGTTATGCTCGGTTCAGGCTTGTATGTAAGCCTGGTGAGCAGGTCCCTGAGCTGTGCGTCATTCATCTTGCCCTGTATCCGTCTAGATTGGGCCAGAGAGATTATTATGTCTATCAGCTGCGTGTACAGCTCGCGGTTTGAAATCCTCACGTTCATTAGCCTCTCGAATGCGTCGTTCTCAAGATACTTCTTGGCAAACTCCCTTTTCTGCTGTTCTATCTGAAGGGCCTGCAGCCTTTTCTGCATCTCCCGTCTCATGCGTTCTTCATGCCCAGGTTCGGAGGCCAAATCTAAGCACCTTTTCCCTTGTGCATCTCGTTTGCTATCTTGTCGAGGAAGGACTTGCCTTTTCCCGTTATGATTCTTCCTTCCTTGGTTTTCTTGATATAACCATTCTTCTCAAGAACATCGAACGCGTCCTTTATTATGCTGCCTCCTGCCCTCCTGTGGTGCGGGTGCGTGACCATGTGCCTCTTCCTGTTGCCGTACCTTGTCCTGAGCTTTGATACGCCTATGGGCCCGTTGACGTACGTCTGTCTCATTATGGATGCGCAGCGTACATACCAAAAAGATTCGCTTTCCGGAGGCCTGTCCTTTCCTGCGCCTGACTTTACGTAATCAATGTAACCAGGCTTCGGCAGCCTCTCCTGCTGGAGTTTCTCAGCTGCTTTCTTCACCAGCTCGCTGCTCTCTACTTCAAATATGTTTGCCATCATTCCACCGAAGGATATGAACAGTATTTATTTGGGGGTTAAGTATTTAAAGATGCACCAAGCATGCCTGAAGTCAGGTACCTCGGCACAGGCAGAGCCTGCAGGCAGGTCAATCAATACGCTCTATTGCCTTGAGTACCTTCTTTGAGATATCGGCTATTTTAGGGTTCAGCGCTCTTGACGAGTCGAGGAGTTCAACGACATCCCTGAACGCGGCGATTAACTCCCGGCTTATGATCTCCTGCTTGGCCGTGCTTTTGTGTATTGGGAGTTTGTAGTCTGTCTTTACCCCCACTACGATGTCTGCAACCAAATATGGGCCACAGTGTGCGTTGAGGCTGAATGTTCTGTTTTCATGAATAGCAGCAAGATCGTGGGCATATAGCAATAGGCCTAACGGACCTCCATTGACATGGATAGTCTTATTTCTGTCTCCTGCGCCTTCGGACAATTCACCCGTCTCATTGAAGGTGTAGAAGCCTGAGCGCTCGGTGCCTTTGCCACTAAGATAGAACCGCCTACCGCCAACTTCTTTCATTAGTTCAGGATGTATCGAGGTCAGTACTATGACTTCCCTTAATGTAAGAGGCTTGAGCCCACTATTGTTAAGCATGCGCATCGAAGTCCCAAGGTCTGCTTGGGCCGTTGCCATAAAGACTTCGCTCTTTCCTACCTTCGTAAATTGGTACATTGATACTTCGCGCGGCTGCCTTAGGGTTGTTGCCATCATAAAACATCAGAACATATGGCAATTGTCATACTTAAATCTTTGCAGCGGCAGCTTCTCGGGAGAGCATAACTGCAACATCTTCTGGATATGCATGGTTGGCACAGAAGGAAGAGCATGCAAAGGTTTTAGTTACCTGCGCAGAAGGGCAAGCGCATTCAGCTTCTCCTCCGGGTCTACCGCACTGAGAGTCATATGGTTAAATAACACAGCCCCAAGAGTTCCTGGAACGTCGAGCATTACTGACGGTGAATCTCCAATGCTTCCGGCCCTCAGGCGCCCAGTAATGCCTACGCCTTTCCACTCCCCATTTTGGACAGGGATAATTTCGCAGCCAGGCGTTATCAGATACTTGCCTTCGCTTATGCCTCCGCTGTCTGTCCAGAGGGAAACACCAACGAGCCCGGTTATCTTGCGGCGATGATCTACGTCCTGCAGCATTCGCAAGGTTTTGAGTATTGGAAGGAGCTCTCCTTTTGCCTGCCCAACTGCCCTCAGCGCATCGGACAGTGGTGCCTTCCCGAGCATGACTATTAGCCCTTCTCGGGCCCTTGCTATTTCGGCATAACGAACCATGTGCTCACCGTTCCTTTTTTAGGTAATGATATCTTGCCTGTGCACTGTATATAAAAAGATTATCACGGGTCGGAGTTATCAGGATAAACGACAGCGCCCTTTTTATTGTTTTCATGCGTATACTTACAGATTTGGTAATGATTAACCTGGGCTTACCGGATTTTGGTTTTATGCGTGCATGAAACCCGATTTTGCCGGGTTCACTGGTAATACATACTGTAATAAAGAGGATGCTGAGATGAAGGACAATGAAGAAGAAATGGGAGTGAAGCCCGGCTACAGCAGATACGACAAGAAGGAACAGGAGCGCGAGAGCAAGTATGGCCCGCATTACAAATGGATAGCCCTCTCAAACACGACTCTTGGCGCGGTAATGGTCGGGCTGGACATGAGCATACTTCTAATAGCGCTGCCGGCCATATTCAACGGACTTGGCGTTAACCCTCTCGTCCCTGCGAACATCAGCCTGCTCATCTGGCTATTGCTTGGGTATACAATAATAATGGCTGCCGGAACAGTCACGATAGGGAGGCTTTCCGACATGTTTGGGAGGGTGCGGCTTTACAACGCTGGCTTCCTTCTCTTCTCGATAGCCTCATTCCTGCTTTATCTCTCCTCTGTATTTATCGTTGGTGCAGCGGGAGCCATCTCCATGATTATACTTAGGATCTTCCAGGGCATAGGCGGTGCATTCTTGCTTGCAAACAGCACCGCGATAATAATAGACGCCTTCCCGCACAATGAGAGGGGAATGGCCACCGGGATAAACCAGATAGGGTTCATTGGAGGCAGCCTGATAGGGCTTATCTTAGGAGGCGTCCTTGCAGTCGTAGACTGGCACCTCATTTTCCTGATAAATGTGCCGATAGGCATCTTTGGCACCGTCTGGGCTTACATGATGCTGAAGGAGGTCGCCTCGATAAGGAAGGAGCAGAAATTTGATATTCTCGGGAACATGACATTTGGCGCTGCGCTTGTTGTCCTTCTGCTTTCGCTTACTTACGCCCTGCTCCCGTATGGTAGCAGCAGCATGGGCTGGTCTAGCCCGTTCGTCGATGCCGGATTGGTCGTGGGAGTGCTCCTGCTGGCAGCCTTTGCGTATGTGGAAGGCAGGGCAAAGGACCCGATGTTTGACCTGAAGCTTTTCAAGATAAGGGCATTCAGCGCTGGAATAATAAGCCAGTTCCTCGCAAGCATGACAAGAGGAGGGCTACAGTTCGTCCTCATAATATGGCTCCAGGGAGTCTGGCTTCCGCTTCATGGGGTGAGCTTCGAGAATACGCCGCTTACCGCGGGACTTGATATGGTTCCGCTCATACTGGGCTTCCTTGTCTTCGGCCCGATATCTGGAAAATTATCCGACAGAATGGGTTCCCGGCTGCTTGCGACGCTAGGAATGGCAATGACTGCCATCGGGTTTGTCGCACTGGCGCTGCTTCCGGTAGACTTCGGCTATGTTGAATTCGCACTGATAATATTCTTCCTGGGAGCTGGAGGCGGAGTATTTTCCTCCCCTAACATAACCTCGATAATGAATGCAGTGCCTCCTGAGCAAAGGGGTTCTGTCTCAGGCACTATAGGTACGATATACCAGGTTGCATTCATGTTCAGCCTTGTCTCGTTCTTCACCCTGCTTGTCTTCGGTCTTAGCACCACGCTTCCGGCTTCTCTTTACCAAGGCCTCGTAGGGCAACAGGTAAGCCCTTCGGTTGCATTGTCTATATCGAAACTGCCGCCTACCGCTGCGCTTTTTTGCGGCCTTCCTAGGATACAACCCAATGAAGACTATGATACCGCAGAGCGTGCTTTCGGGTATACCTCAGGCAAACAGCTCAGTCATAACAGGCGTGCATTTTTTCCCGGAGATCATATCCAGCCCAGTGGCTAGCGGATTGCGCGTGGCGTTCATACTCGGGGCAATAATGGCAGTGGTAGCGGCGATAGCGGCAGGGCTGCGAGGGCCTAAATACGTCCATGGAGAGAGCAGCGACCACGTAGTGACAGTTGAATGAGAGGCAAATGCTTCCACAGGGATATGCCTAATGCCAACTTATAATAATTTATTCTGCATAAATGTAAGTACAGTGTTGGTTAGATGGAGCTTGAGATAATAGAGGATGAACCGAAAAGCATGATACTCGAATTCAGGGGAGCGGATCGCGGCGTTGCCGACGTGATAAAGGACAGACTGCTTCTCAACAAGGATGTGGAATTCGCAAGCGTCGTTAAGGAACATCCTGAGATAGGGATGCCAAGGCTTGTTATTAAGGCAGGGAAGCCGAAGGCAGCGGTACTTAAGGCTCTCGACGAGGTGCAAGCCGAGATGAAGGAATTTGCAGCGCAGCTCCCAAAGCATAAACAAGGATAAAGACAGTGCGTTTAGCAAGTCAAAGGCAGGAAAAATGGGGTTCGGTGATCTCTTTCCTTTGGAAAGGGAGGTCTTTTCCCTCAAGAGCGAGGGTAAGCTTATCTTAATAACACAGAAAGGCAGTATCCGCACGCTCAAGTGCAACGGCTTTATATACTCCCGTGTTGACAAAAACTCTGTTTATACGCATGAATACTGGGACTTCTTCATGCCACTCGCTTTCGTTGCGCATGATCCTAAAATAGCCATGATAGGCCTTGGAGGAGGCACCATAGCTTTTCAGTTCCTCTCACTCCCGGGAAAGCCGGCAATGGACATATTGGAAACAGATAAGGAGATGGCCGAGGCATGCAGGATCTTCGTAGGCGGCAGGAAAGATGGCAGCCTTAACATAATAATGGAGGACGGCAGCACTTATGTAAAAAAGCAGGACCTTTCTCTCGATTTGATAATCCTCGATGCCTACGGCCCCGATGGGAAGATTCCAGAGCAGTTCTGCACCACGGCATTTGTTTCGGATGCATATGCGGCTTTGAAGGAACAGGGAGTGCTGGCAGTAAACTGCATCGGCTCGATGCTCGGCCCCGCACTTGACTCGCTGATACAGAACCTTTCTGGAAAATTCGAGGTTTACAGAGTGGATACTTCAGGCTACACGGCAAACATAATTCTCGTGTGTACCAAGAATATAAGCAGGGAGGATCTCATTTCCAAGTCAGCCGAGGGCATCCGGACATTGAAAGGAAGCGAGTTCCTGGTTCACGCATATTCTAACATGAAGCGGGTTTTCATCTCAGTGTGAGCAGGTTCGGGATTTTTCTGTTTATGTTGGGTTTTAGCTGTTAGTTACTTCAGGCTTCGGAGTGCCTCCTTCCGGTTTTGGCGTATCTGTCCCTTCGGTGCTTTGTGGTTGTTTCGGTTCATTGTTTAGTTGTTTGTGGTGTGTTGCATGCTTTCTGCGACGCCTGTGCCTTCTGTGCTTTAGGAAGACAACAGAAAGTACCAATATAATTATTGCAATTAGCGCATAAAGTGGCCAACCCCGGGTGAGGCTGCCGTTTGGATGGTACCCGGAGGATTGATTTTGATTTAACGCAAATTCCGCCGTCTCAGTTATGTTTCCCTGGAGGATTAACCCAGTTACTGTCCTTTCGCTCCCGGAGTAGCATCCAGGGCCAGTACAGCTCCAGTTGACAAACCTGTACCCAAGGTACGGCTGCGCAGTGAGACTTATTTTGTTGCCGAAATAATATGAACCAAAAGCCTGTGCGGTTCCCCCAGCAGAGGGAAACGCATTTGTTTCGACGTTGAGAAGATCGCCTGCGCGCTTGAAGTTGGCAGTTTCGGTTATGTTGCCATAGACAGTGAGGTTTGGAGAGCTTTCGGTTCCTGAGTAGCATCCGGGGCCTGAGCAGCTCCAGTTTGAAAAGATGTAGCCCGGAAGCGCATTTTCTGAGAGGGTTATCTTATTGCCGTAGTTGAACCCGAGATTAATAGAGCTTATCTTATGTGAAGCGGCGCTTCCGTTTATAAATATTGTGCCGGAAACTGATGAACTGGAATTTACAAAAACAGAGTAGGTCGGCTTTCCGAAGTCTGCGGTCTCTGTTGTGTTCCCTCTTAGAGTTAGATTGGCTTCGGTCGCGGTGCCATTGTAGCAGTTTGCGCCGGTGCATGACCACCTCAGGAATTCGTAGCCCACAGATGGCTGCGCCATGATTGAAAGGCCTGACCCTTCAGGGAGTAGAGGGGAGTACCTTGCAGCAGATATGCTTCCATTTCCGGATGATAATACTGAAACAAGGTAGTTGCCTGATGGAGAGCCGTAAGCAAGGTGGTAGTATGCGCCAGCGTTGCCTTCACCAGAGTAGTCCAGAGCAGTGCCATTGAGAGGCCACCATCCGACCAATGCACTTTTGAAGAGAGTTGCGCCAGGATAAAGCCCTGCATAATATATGCTTGAGACTTCTTGCGCAGTCATGTTGGTCTCGTAGGCGCGCACTTCCCCTATGTAACCGTTGAAGTTTAGGCAGGGGCTGTTACAGCTTGCCTGCTTGCCTATTGAAGATTTGCCAAACGATGCAGTATCAAGAGGCTTGCCGAGAGAGAGGTTTAGTTCTTGGCTCTTATTGTCAAGATACATCATTATACTTGTGGAGTTTGATGCGTAGGTGAAGCCCACTAGGCTCCATGTGCCTGTTGGCACTGCAAGGCTGCTCTGCGCATGATTCCCTATGGCAGTGAATGCAAGCATGCCGTTGTTGAGGTAGAGATTGTCCATTTGGTCCTCCGAATTTATCCCATATGAGAAGATCATCCCGCTTCCGGTTGGATAGACCCATGCAAAAACAGATCTTGCTGAATTCGTAACAGGAAGGCCGCTTGTCCCCGCGTTTATGTAGGATGTTCCGTTGAAGACTGCGTATTGCCAGGTGCCGAATTGCGAGAATGACTGCTGGCCAATGGAGTAAGGCAACATCGCTGCAACCGAGACCATGATTGCCAGGCCGAGTAGCTTGTTTGCGCCCCTTAATTCCATGTGTTTATAAATACAGCATTCCTTAAAAGCCTTTGCAACGTACGCTTTGCGTTTGAATCGGAAGTTATTGAAGTCGATGAATTCGGCTATGCGTTCCGAGACTGGAAGCCGGATTTTGGGACTATCTTCCATTATTGAAAAACGAGTAGATTGGCATAGGCCATATGACAATCATTCTGGCATTGCACAGACACTTCAGCTGGCTTTGGATAACTTAGCATTGAAGAAACAGGAAACGTCAGGAGATAAGGCTTTCTTCAGACACTTCGACGTTGTTCGCCTCGGGTATTGCGCGAAGCTTTTCTTCGAGTTTCTCGCTGCCCTCGCTGTCCTCGTGTATGAACATTACCTTGATTACCTTTATTCCGAATGCTATGTCCTCCGTCTGGATGCTGTTAGGCTTGAGTTTTGCCTTTATTTCGGAGGAGACAAGCTGCTCGTTCCCCGGATTGGCGTAAACATTGAAGAGAGTTGCTACCTTTCCCATCAAGGTCCCTCAAATCCGCACTTGCTGCACTTATACTTAGTGTGCGTTTCCCTGCATTCGTCACAGCGGGTCATGAGCTCTTCCCCGCAGGCCGGGCACTTGAAGGCAACGTACCTGTCCGTAAGCTTGCCACATGAAGAGCATATTTTTCCTTGAGCCTTTGCCATTTAACCACGATAAGTATATAGGTATTGGCAGCAAAATATATAAAAACTGATTGGACACGTGGTGTAACTTGGATAGCATGTCGGCTTGCGGAGCCGTTGGCTGCGGGTTCAAATCCCGCCGTGTCCGAATATGCATTCTCCCGTGTTTGCCCTTTGCACCAAGGTGAAGACAGCATATTATTCGGGACCTTAGCTTAAGATTCAGCAGTTGTTCTCTATGACTATCGTTTGGGGATAGCTTCCTGCTGGCGTGCCTGTGGGGACCTGGAGGCCGAAGTATATGCCATTTGAAGATCCGGCCGGAACCAGAATCGCGGTGTTGGCCGCTGTTGCACTCAGCGGTGTTCCAGTATAGGAGGACTGCTGAATCGGGCTCCAGAGCGTGTTGGAGACCCCGAAGCTGTTGCTCCCTAAGACCCAGTTGCTCCCGTACACTCCCATGTATGCATTTGCACTGCCGCTGTTGGTGTCAGTCACGAGAACATTGGTGGGCCAGTATGCACCCGGGCTTATGTTCCCGAATGAGATTGCATTTGCCGACAGGGATATCTGGCATGCGTTGGCAGGCGCAGGGGCCGAGAGCCCAACGGAGGGCATTACACCGTTGGGTGGATATCCCCGTATTATCATGCCATTCCAGTATTCGACACTTGTGCTGCCTCCTGCATCGCCAACCAGCCCCAGGTAGTCCCCATCGTTTGCCGTAGTGTATGTGTTTGACTGATTGTACCCGATCTCGCTGCCGTAGTCAAGAGCCGATGGGACCGTATACATTGTAGCAGCGCCAGAGGATACAACAATGCCCGTCAATAGCCATTCGTTTGACCAGGTGCCTGAGTCGGGAGGTGCGCTCCATGAAGTCCATGATAGCGAAGATGCGACGCCGTACCATCCGCCGCCGTTTCCAATCCTTCCGATCTGGCCGGCGCCTGAAGAGCTTGCCAAGAAGAACAAGTCATCAAGGTTTGCCTCGTTCGTATAGTACTCTATAATCATGTTGCTGCTCTGGCCTGATGCCTGTGTATATAGGTAATCGCCATTGCCTCCGTTTGCGTAGAATGCCTCGTTTCCGAAAGGCGAGCCGGCAGGCGCAGAGGAAGTCTGGCCTGCAGTGCCTGCGCTTGTCCATCCATTTAGGGAATTTCCGGGAAGATAGCCTTGGAAGACGCTGCTGCCATCGTCGTACTGCCCGTACTGGCTTGAGAGTAATGGTGCCTCCCCTATGCCTGAAATGCCACTGCCAGATAAGAAGTTTGACCCGATGCCATTGAATCCCAGATAGATAAGATAATTACCGTTTGCCGGCACTTGCGGGCTTAGATTTATCCACGTCATAATCTCTCCAAGCGAGTTGCCCTCTATCCACGCAGGAATCAATGTGCCGTTCGGATAGAAATATTCAAAGTTCGCTGCATTTCCATTATATGAGAGGTATCCTGCAAGACTGCTCTCGTTTATTTCCATCGACTGCTGAAAGCCGGAAGGCGTGGCGGATGACTGCCGATTGATTATATAAACACAGGCAAAGTAGACAATGCCGGAAGGCGAGGAGCTCGGAGCAGGGCAGATATAGAAAGTTTTTGTTATTGAGGCTGCAGTATAATTCGCGTTGCCAATGGTGTTTGCAGTTATCGTGTAGTTGCCGACTGCACTTTCACTGAACTGGTCCTGTATGTTGAACGAAGAATGCAGTACGCCGTTTACATAGTCATTTGCAGAGAGCTGATTGTTTACAGTGACTATGTTTGCAGTAACGGATCCTACTAAGCCGTATGTAAGGTTGGAAGGGAAGCTAGGAAGTGTTATCGAGGGTGTTGTTTTGGTGACTGTAAGTATGGATATTGAGCTCGTTCCAGTATTTGCGTTGAAGCCGTTTACAGTATATGCTCCAACCGCACTTGTAGGGAACGTATAAGAGGCCGAGCCTGTGCCAGATGCTTCAAGCACCGAATTGACTAATATCTCGCAGGTAGACGTGTTCGGGTAGCAAGAGGCCCCTATGGCGGTCTGGGTGCCGTATGATATGGGATTGTTCCCTATGGAAAGAATAACCGGGCTGGTTGTCGCTATGGGAGCCGAGAATGTTGTCGTAGGCATCACGTCATTGGGAGGGTATGATCGTATTACCATGCCATTCCAGTATGTCAGGTAGGTTGAACCCAGGCCGTCTCCAACCAGGCCAAGGTAATTGCCATTCAGTGAAACGGCGTGGGAGTCTGAGAATGTCCCAAGTGTCTCTATCATTGCATTTGAGCCGCCTATGTAAGAGTTTGCAGTCGTGCCCGATATAGTAATATCAAATTTGTACCACTGGTTTTTGGTCTCGCTCAGCCCAGACGAAGGCGCCGACCATGAAGTCCATGAAGCCGTTGATGCGAGTCCGGAGTAATCTGTCCCTCCTCGGCCATCAAGCCTTGTCATCTGGCCTGCGCCTGCCGAATTCGTAAGGAAGAAGAAGTTACCGAGACCCGTAGTATATGCCCAGTAGGTTATTATCTGGTTTGCAGATAGTCCGGCCACCTGTCTGTATAGGTAATCGCCTGATGCAGAATGTGCATCGTATGCGTCAGTAGTATCGAAGTAGCTTCCTGCCGGTGCGGAGGAAGTCTGGCCTGCCGTACCAGCTACAGTCCATCCTGCGGTGCTTGCCGGGGAGGGATTGTAATACAAAAATACATTATATCCGTCATCAAACTCGCCATAGCTTGTCTCTGGACATCCTGACGCACAATAGAGCTGAGGGGCCATCCCGTCCACAGTACTGCTAAGGAGATTTGTGCCAAAGGCCGCTGCGCCGTAATAGATGTAGGTGTTTGAGGAAGCCGCTATGCTTGGGTTCAACTTCAGCCAGTATATCCCGGAGGTTAGTGAGTTAAAACCGCTGGACTGGAGAGTATTCAAGGCGTTGCCCTCAAACCATGAGCTTATCAGCGTTCCGTTTGGATAAAACCACTCTGCATTGTTAAGGGTATTGCTTACATAATTGGCTATGCTGTCATTTAGGGCGTTGAAGGGCACCATGAGCTGGAAGTAATTGCCAGTGGCACTGGACTGGGTGTTGTCCACAGTGACCTGCCAGTAGTTTTTTATCGGCGAAGGTATTGTTGGGCCGGAAGGGTCCATCTGTGTATAGTTTGAATCGCCGCCAAAGTCTATTGTTACGTTTGCGGATATTTCTGCTGGAAGCCTCCTGTTTAACTTCTGTGAAAAACTGCTTGCCGTGGTTGAAGATACGGGCACAAGGAATGTGCCATTTGAGAGCTTTACATAATAGATATATGTACCCGAATTCCCCGGAAGGAGAGAGGATGTTGCGGAGATATTTAGGTTCCAGGCTGTTTGCCCTGGAAGTATGGGGACGTGTATTGGATATACACCTGGGCCGTGTATTATTGCGCCGTCTATATTCATGCTGAAATTAGGCTCGGTCTTGAGTATGCTTACATTGTATATGCTTAATACGCCCTGGGAGCCGTATGCTGCAAACCTTAGCATGGAGCCAGCGTCCGCATACTTTCCACCCTGTATTACCTGCCCGTAATACGCATGGATAGAGGCATTTACCACATCCACTGCATTGTGGCCTTGCTGGGATGAATAATTGGCTATGCTTCCCATTATGTAACTTAATGCAGACGCGTTCAATGAAGTCATCGCGGACATGTTCTGGTAACTGAGAGGTACAGGCTCCTCGCTTGTTGTGAGATTAGCCACACCCGTGCTTGTAGAGATGAATGAATTCTGTGAAGTATATGGATTGATGGAGTTGTATGCTCCTCCGGCTGGTTGCTGCGGAGTGTATACAAACAGTGACGATCCAAATCTTGACCGGATCATGCTTATGACTGCAGGAGTGCTGTTTGATTGCAGTCCTGCTTTCCCCGGATTTGCTGCTGACCCATTGGTTGTATGGGAGACCTGGATTGCTGGGGCACTAGAGGGGGTTTTGAATTCCGCAGTAATTGTGCCATTTCCCGTTATCGAGACCGTCGTGTTTGATGACTCTGGATTGGATACTGCGATGCTTCTGGAACCGTAGGTATTCCAGTAGAAAAATATTGTACCATTTGGTGCAGTTGCATTTATTTGGTAGGTACCCGAAGGCATATCTGCAATGTTTCCATCATTGTAATTGATACCGTTGAGAGAAAACCCTTCCACCTGGTATGTAGAGTTTATCTTTATTTCGTACGGGACAATGGGCTTCTGATTTCTAGCGAGGGCAGAGAAGACTATTGCATAGGAATTGCCAGCCTCAGCTCTGCCTAGTGTGATGTTAGGCATGTAGGCAGTCAGGTTTGCAGAGGAATTGTGCGTATAGAAGGAATAGTTTCCAGTGGTGGTCGAGAAAAATATAGCATTTGGCGAATTAGCCACTTTGTATGAGCCGTTTAGCGTTATGCCCCATAACGTGTTGGATGGGAGGCCTTCCTCGGTGAAGGAGGTCTTGCAGCATTGCACAAACGTTATGTTGGACTGTGTGCCGGCATTGAGTGTGCCAGATGCTGGTTCGGGATGATAAAACGTCCCATTATAGGTAATATTCTGTATTGAAAAAGAGTAGGTTCCCGCCATTAGAGGATATATTATGCTTCCATTCGTGGTGCTTACTTCAGTGCCGTTGATTAAGGCACGCCATGTCGCATTTTGAGGGAGTCCGCTTTCGTGAAGTAAAGCATAAGGATGATAGTATGCGATTAGCGTCCCGTTTCCTGTGACTGTCGCAGTAGTATTCTGCGCCAGATAGTTGCCTGTGGACACTCCTCCAGCTGCACTCCAGTGATAAAAGAAGAAGCTGATATTTTCATCTGCCCGTATTCTGTAGGTACCAGGGGCCACATGGACCAGACTGCCATTTGCTTCATTTGTCCCGTTAAATAAGACGCTGCCGTACTGGGCAAGGAGATTTACTGAATAGAGGTTTGTAATGGAATTGGAGGGAGGTGTGGCCTGATTTGAATTGTTAGTCACTCCGCCTGCAAATGAGATGCCACCATTGAAGCGATGCGCAGGCGCAAGATGCAATAAGAAAATTAGTAGAAAGGTGGCAAGACAGGACATCAGTGCAAGTATGGTGAGTGTTGACTTTACATTGCCTCTCATATGGAATATATATGATGGCATGTTTTTAACTTTATCTAAGTTATGGTTTTAGACAGCTTGGCAGTGTTTGATTGGCTATTCCAGTTTTGTTTGCCTACTCGGCGAATTAGAGGCGTTCTCGGCCCATTTAGTTCCTAAGTCTTGTCTTTTTTTAGAATACGGAGCGTACTCCATCCATTATGCGCTTTGCCTGAACAGGTGTAAATAGCCTTGAAAAATCTTCGGCCGTGGAAGCTTCTCTCAACTTTTCACGTGAAACTAGGAGCTCTTCCATGTATGTTTTTGCCATTTTTGAAATACTTTCTTCTGCATTGGCAACATTTATGGCTATTGCCTTTCGTGTTAGAGGACGGGATTTTTCATTTAGAATTGGCTCATTGCCAAATGCGATTTCTATTATATATCCACATTTCTTCACTGCCTGATACGCTATTATGCCCAGATAATTCTCAAGTAGTAAGTCGTATCCTCTAACTGCCAGTTCGCCTTTTTCCTTTCCCAGAAGAGAGTTGGCTTTTTCCCGCATATCAAGGATAAACTTCTGCGTTTCCTTTTTTGCTTGCAGAATACCGGTTTTTTCAGGTACTGAGGCTGCCCATTTGCGCATTTGATAACGTTCATTCTCATATGTATCCCTACGAATGTCACGCAGGGCATTCTTGGCGCCGGAGTTGGTTGTTGTAGCTCTTCTTGTATTCATTTAAACAATAGGTTAGCTGCTTTCAGATATTTAATGCTTGAGATTTAGGAAATTTCACTTAGTCGTTACTACTGGAAATGTGTGTACCTGTTGACTGTTGTTGTCAGGTGCTTTGGTGCTCCGCCATGATATATTATTTAAATACCTAAGCTCAAAGGATATCAGAAGCAGGTACATCATTGATTTGGTAGGGATTGTTATGTGCGAACGCTGTCTTGATAAGAATGGTTGGAGGGTTATGTGCCAATGCAGCTGTAGCAGCCATCCGTTCCGTGCCGTAGGCGTAGAACTCTCTTGCAGAAAATGCAAGCACAAGATAAACAGGGAGGAAAACGAAGAAGAAGGCGCAGGAAGGAGAACCGGCCAATAGATCCCAACTATATAATCCCAAAAGTCGTTGCCGCTTTGCGGGAAATTGGTATCTGGATCTGTTTAATTAAAAGTAGACGGCCAGATAGATTCTCCCCATTGAATTCCAGTTTTGTTTCTCCAGAACTGCCAGTAATTATTCCATTTTTGTCCTTCACCGTGTCCTCTTGAACTATTCCCATTTTCGGTTCCGTTTCCATATTCGTTTCCGTTGTTGCGTGGAAGGGCTGGGAGAGTGATTGAGGAAGTATTTATCTCATTATTGTTTCCAGTGATCTTACGGCTCTGTACGGCAGCGTCGTAAAGGTTAACAATGTTCGAATTTCCATTAATCTCGATTGCGGCACTGCCATTATGAATGACCACAATGTTGGACTTGCCCATTATAGATAAGTCCGCAGTCTTGTTGCTTTCAAGAGTCAGATTTGCCACGTTGGAGTTTCCAATAATCTGAATCTGGCTTGCATTTCTGACGATTACATTGTTGATGTGCTCATTGTTTCCAGAGACAGTAAGACTGTTCCCCACAAGGTCGACATTGTATACATAATTGTCAGATCCGACTATTTTCTGGCCTTTGACACTTACACCATGCATAGTAACGTTGTTGGAATTGCCTGCTTCATCAAGGAATATTGTGCCATTCGCAATTGTGAGCTTATTTGAACCTCCTGCAACTTTTACATAGACTGGGCATGAGTTTTCAATGCTGATAGCAACGTTATTCGAATTTCCTGTGACTGTGACGTAACTCTGATTCGTTACCGATATTTCCTTTGTTATGCCGTTTCCTGCGATGTGGATCCCATAATCGTCATCCGAATAGTTACATTTGGCCTGGATGGATGCATTCACCGAGACGGCTGCGGTGTTTGATCTGCCTGTTCCCCCGTTTGAGTCGGTCACTTCTGCGTAGTAGGAGTAGGTTCCCTGCGGAAGCGATGCGATCGAGAAGGTTGTGCCGCCCTGTGCCGTGAGGACAGGCGTTCCGGATGAGTCGTTGTACCATGAGACTGTGTCGCCTCCGGAGCCTGGGTTTGTCACTGTCGCCGTTATTGTTACAGGTTGGCCTGTGTCCTCGCTCTGCGAGGTTGGGGAGACTGAAACTGAAGGCGGCGGTATGGGAGATGAGTTGACAATCTTTGCGTAGTAACTGTCACCGGAAAGTACCAGATCGTATATGTAATTATTAACTATAATGCCCCACTGCGGCGCAGCGTCTTCTGCGCCAACAAATGGAGTTATCCCGGATGGAAAAGGCGTTGTCTTGTTGAAGGGGCCGAAGCCTACAGGGGCAGTTACCGGGGATACATACTCGGTGTTGTTGCTGGAGTCTACACAATACATATATCCGTTGTAGTAGGAACAGTCAACGTTTGAATTAGGGAAGCTCGTTGTTGAGCCGTAGCCTGTGAGTGCGCCAGTACTTGTGAGATTAACAAAGTTTATGTTTGAGGTGCCGGATATTCCGTAGTATAGCGTGTTCTCACCTATCACTCCGAAATATTGGCCGAATGACGAGGGATAACCCAGGTCGGTTACCCCTACAGGCGTTGAAGCATTCCAGCTGCCTATGCCCCCGGTGGAATTTACCCGTGCATAGTATGAGGCTTTGCTGTTTACGTTTTCTGCTGTGCAGTATACGAACTCGCCGCCGGCAGAATAGAATGCGCAGGCATACCTCCCGGTGCCGAGCGACGCCCCGAATGACGAAGGCACGCTTATCTCGGTCCAGTTGCCAAGTGCAGTTGAATTGATCTTGGCGTAGTATGCGACTGGATTGCGTGCTATTGTATGGCTAAAACAATAAAAGTATCCATTGTATAGCCCTTGGCCGTTGCAGCCCTGCAAGGTCTGCGGGAAGGTTGAGTTTATCTGTTTCCATGGGCTTATGCCAGTTGAAGAGAGGGTCGTGGAGTACCAATGTAGCGAGTCTGAACAGAAGAGAGTAGTAGTGTAATTAACGCAGATGTATGGGCCGAACGTAACTGGCGTTGTTGCATTCCATCCGCCTATCCCCTGACTTGCACCTGCAAATCCGATAAGGCCAGATGCAAACAGTATTCCCAACAGCATTAATTTCCCACGCATGAAATCCCATTGCTATTCTGTGAAGCGATAGTTTAAAAGACCATGCTTAAACACGCGTGTTTTCAGCCTTCCATGGTGCTAATTATTAAGCTATGCTGTGTTTATCAGTCTGGGATATTTTTGGGATTTGACGCTGCACTCAGAGCCCAGAGTGCCATGGAGTACCTGATGACTTATGGATGGGCCATACTCATAATTGCAGTGGTGCTTGGGGCCTTGTTTGAACTAGGGTTCTTCAATTCAGCAAGCCTTGCCCCAAAAGTCGGGCCAGGAAGCTGCCAGGTATATAGGCCGCAGGGTCCCGGAACAACTGCCTTCGAAAGCCTTGAGGGCACCTGCAACAACGAGCTCCCGCAGTATGTAGGCGGGTTTGGTGCAGCCACAGCTTCAGTAAACACGCTTGACACAGAAGTGATAACAAATGGCTATGATACCATTTCATTCTGGATGTACGGCAATGGAGGCACAGGGAATGTGGTAATTGGGTTCGCTGATACAGTCATAGCTTTCGGGGGAGGATGCTTCGGAATAAATGCTGGAGGAGCATATATTGATGGAGTGAGCCAGAACCTCGTTTCGGGAAAATGGGTTTTTGTGACAGTAGAGATAGACAGTGGCGCGGGAGGGCTCTATGATGGTTCGAATTATCCGTTTTACATAAACGGAGTCGCTGCGCCTTATTCGTGCACGGTTTCCTCTTCCTCTTATTACACGCCCACCGTAACCCAGCAGACATACATAGGCAATGATGCGGCTGGAACAGCAAACTTCAACGGGCAGATTGCTGATGTCCAGATTTACAACACTACGCTCTCTTCGGGGGAGGTTGAATCACTCTATCAGGAGGGCATTGGTGGGGTGCCGATTGGATTGGATGGGCTGACAGGCTGGTGGCCGCTGAATGGCAACGCAAACGATTACTCTGGCAACCTCAACAACGGAGTGCCAACAAGTGTTGTATACACCAGTTCATGGACCTCTAAATACTCTGCGCCGTGAACAGGGCCATGCGTCCCTCTACAGGGAGATTAGGACCACACAATGAGCTAGTTGCACTCCGGCACCTTGAATTCTTGAGGGTTAGGGATTACCTGCCTCTCTGTCTCCTAGGCCTTCTCCCTAATCCATAGTATGCCCCTGCCACAGCTATTGCAACTGCTATGCCAACCCCAAGGGCTATGAGCGAAGGCGATACTGTAGTGGTGCTTGTCTTGGAGCTGAGCTTTGTCTTTGTAGTGTTTGTGGTCTTGTTTGCTGATGTTTGCGTAGGCTGCGTCTGCGCTGGTGCCAGCACTGTGAGCGAGGCATGTGTGCTGCACGTCTTTGGCGTGTATGAGGTATCGCATGCCTCAACCAGATAGGTGCCTGGGCCTAGGCTTGCCGTGTTGAATGTCGCACTGCCCTTCCCTGCGCCTTCTGAAACATTATTCACGAGTATTTCGACCGTGTCGTTTCTATTGGACGTTGTTGCAGTTACTGTGCTGCTGGCACCGCTCTGCACGCTGCTGCTACCCAGCACAACACCGACGCTCGGTTTCAGGAGTGTGGTGTTTGTTGTCTTGGCAGGCGCGGTTGTTGCCGAGCACGCATTAATGGTTATCGTGTGTACTGCTGGGACATATGAGATATTCTGCAGGTTAAGGGTGTAGTTGTAGCCGTTCAGCAGGCCCATCGAGACAGGTATTTTTGGAGCAAGCGTGTATGAGGTTGCGCCGTTGATTGTCACTCCGGCATTCGTAGGCGAGATGAAGTTTGCGCGTATGTTGAATGACTCCCCGGTGGAGAAGTTCACCACTGCAAAGTCAGGGGAAGTGAGGTTTGATATCTGGTAGCAGCTGTTGCCTATTGAGGCAACAGTAGGCTTGAATGTACCTCCTCCAGAAGGCGCAGCGACTCCGCTTCCTCCGCCTGAGCCTCCACCGCTTCCTACTGAACCTCCGGAGGATACCGGAGGGGATGCACTGTTCACGATTACGCTCAGCACTGGCGAATTTACTGTCTCGTATCCGTCATTTGCAGAAAGATAGTAATAATAAGTGCCAACGATGTTCTCAGTTATTGTTAACGGGATGGAATTCGAAACTTCTGTACCAGTTAAGTTAAATCCAATTCCGTTTGTTGAGTACCATTCCGCATTGTAGGTTCCTGAGCCTCCGATAATATTTCCGTTTAGGGAGGTTGACTGCCCCGCAGTTATTGGGGATGATGCGGAAAGGCTGAGTATCGCAAGCATGGGGTTTACAGTTATGGTGTTTGAGAGCAGTTCATTCGCAGGGGTTGATGCTGAGTCGGTTATATGTGCAGTTATGCGGTCGTTGCCCACGGCATTGGAAGGGAAGATAAGGGAATACACACCCGTTATCCCAGGCACATTAGAGTCAGTATATGTAGCAACAACCGTGTTCGACGCATTGTATATATCAAACAGGTAGGTGTATGGAGGCGTTCCACCACCAATTGAAGCGGTTATGAGGCCCTGCTGGCCTGCATCCACAACGTTGGAGTTGGAATAGAGAACGGAACCGAGTTTGGGATTTACTGTTATCGTGTTTGAGACTGAGTTGAATGAGAATGGCGTCGTAGAGCCCGTGTCCGTAGCCATTGCAGTGTATGAAAGCTCGGTATTCGAAACAGTAGTGTTGGCAGTGAATGTGATCGTATTGCTACCGCCTGGTGCAGATATTATCACGTTGCTTCCTAACTGCTTAGGGTACGAGATGTTGTAGAATTCTATGTTGAATGGGCCGAAGCCACCGTTTACGCTTACAGTGTATGTCTCTATCTGGTTTGCATCTAACGTTGAGTTGCTCGGCTGTAATGCAAGTGTGGGTACCTGGGCAACTACAACGTTCACAGGCGAGCTTATGACATTTGCCGAGGGGGTTGCTGTGCTAGAGACGCCCATGTCAGTCGCTTCTAACTCGAATGAGTATGTGCCTGTTTGTGTGGAGGAAGATGTCTGGAAGCTGCAGGCGGTTGTTGTAGGCGCGCTGCAGTCGTTTGCCTGAGTGAATGCGGATGCGCCAGGAGCTTTTTCAAGCCATTGGTATGCGAAGTCAGAGCTGCCTCCGGTGGCGCCGGAATCGGTAATCGAGGCAAGCTGTCCCTGAATCATGTTCTGAGAATTAGGGCTTGGAGACGCGATTGCAGGGGCCGGGTATATTGTGAATGGGTAAGGGATTGAAACCGTCGAAGTTAGGCCGTCATCAGCTTTTACTACAATCAGTGCATTGCCCATCGTAGAACTGTTGCCTGCGAGCGTAAATGTATTGGATGCCATGCCTACAAGATTTGCAATAGGTATATTCCCGGGAGGATTAAGATACCAATCATAGGTGTAGGGAGGAGAGCCGCCTGCAGTATATGCATTCAGGAGTAGGTGTTGGCCTACATCGAGAGCGTTTCCAGGCAGAGGGCCTGATGGCATGACTATCGGAGATATCAACGCATTGCCACTCACCATGACTGGGTCCTCAGCAGAAGTTGCTCTGATTGGCGGTACTGCTCCGGGAGTTGTCCCAATATCGGTTACTGTCAGTTCATATGTGAAGATGATCGCATTTTTAGAAAGGTCGCTGAAGGTGTACGTCTGAGAATTTGAATTGGGTATGGAGATGGGGTTTCCTGAAGTAACGTTGTTCCATGCGTACTGGTACTTACCTGTCCCTCCTGAGACAGTTCCGCTTATTATGCGCATCTGGCCAAAGTCCAGCAGTGGCGCTATCGGTTCTAATACCGGAGTACTTATCTGAGGGTATACAGTTACGCTTATGCTTTCAAGATTTGAAGGCACATTTACACGGTCTGTAGCCTGCACAGTAATAGTGTAGGTCTTCATGGAAGTCACCTGCGGTGCGGACACCGTGCATGTGTTGAGAGTGGTGCAGTTGTTCCCCTGAATGCCCCCAAGAGTCCATGAGTAGACGAATGTGCCAGTGCCGGTGCCCGAAACAGGCGTTTCTGAGAGTTGGAAAGACTGCCCGGAGTCAAGTACCAGATTGTTCTGGTTTGAGGTTATCTGAGGCAGGGGATTGTCAGTTATGGAAATGGTGGCGGTTGCAGGGAATAACACGCTGTCTGTGTATTTTATGGAATAACTCTGCGGAATGGATGTTGAAACGCTAGGCATGCTGACAATGCACGTTGGTTGGCCGTTGCAAGATACAGGAACAGGAGGTCCACCCCATATGTAATTGCCCGAATTCCCTGTGCCATAAGATGGCGTTGCAGTCAGGAGCACATCAGACCCAGAATCTGTCGCAAGCACGTTTGCACTTAGTGTTACTACTGGGTCGTTGTTGGCAGTTATTGTAATCGTGTTTGTAGTCGTGTCTATTCCGTCATTCGAGCTAACGCAGTATGTGGTTGACGGAACAGAAGGCTGGACAATGTTGCTGGCCAGCGCACTCCCTGTGCAGGCCGTTTGGTAGTATGAATATTTGTATGAGCCCGAGCCGCCATTGGTGGAAGCGCTGAGAATAGTGTATTGTCCGGCATCTACCACGGTATTGGTAGCTGAGATTACTGGTTTCTGGAGAGCAGGGTTTATTGTGACTGCCCCATATGAAGGTGCAGACTGCCCATTAACTGCGTCGGAAACAATTAAAGAAACTGCCTTGCCGTATGAGGTTTTGGCTGTTGGTGTTGGAGCGGTTATTGTACAGGATGTTGATGAGGCACATGTTCCTGAGAATCCTGCTGTCGCGTTTGCGGTCCATGCATATGTGTATGGGGGTGTGCCCAATGAGGCGGTTGCAGTGAATGTTACCTCGTCCCCTCCATCGAAAGCAGATGCTGAAGGTGAGACTGTCACAGTTGGAAGTGCTTTCTCTGTCATGGTGGTTGATGCTGTTGCAGTCTGCGGTGTGGATGCAGAGTCAGTTGCCTTGACAGATGCCACAGG
>DAHXKV010000008.1 GCA_027366155.1 Microcaldota archaeon | reverse complement strand
TGGGAAGGCAGACACTGAGGATGAAAAAATGAGGGCGCTGGCGGAAAGGTATCTGCTCGATCCTTTGCATGTATCAGTTAGGGAAGGTGTTGCAAAGATAACATTTGGGCCCAAAACAAAAATCAACGGAGAGTATTTCATAAACAAGGCTTATTTAGTGAATGACGTCCTCGAATACATGAAGGAGGTACGCAAGGTAGAAGTAACGGAGGAATACGAGAGAAGGAAGGAATAGATTAATTGCAGCATGGGAAAATTACTCCTTGCTTCCGGTCCGTTGATTATCTGAATCAATCCGTATACAAATAATTATATGCCTTCTATTGAAGGTATAAGCGTGAGTCTTTGGAGGAAGGAAACGCGCACGATTTACCAAAGCCGCATCCTTCTATCCTGAAGGTCATAGAGAAGAAGAAGGAGATCAGGTCTAAGCTTTCCAAAATAAAACACAGAATAGGAGTATACAGTGCCAAGGGAGGTGTTGGAAAAACCACCACTTCGGTGAATATTGCCTATTCCTTGAAGGCGCTTGGGTATAGAGTCGGCATTCTCGATGCAGACATAGACTGCCCGAACGTTACCATGTTTCTTGGAATCGAGAATAAGTTAAAGGGAGACTATCCTCTTATGCCTGTAGAAAAAGACGGAATAAAGGTAATTTCTTCGGCTATGTTCATGGACGATCTGAGCAAGCCAATCATATGGAGGGGTCCGATGATAGGCAAGATGGTCTCCGAACTGATAGAGAATACGGACTGGGGGGAGCTCGATTACCTCGTGCTTGACCTGCCCCCGGGAACTTCTGACAGCCCGCTTTCGGTAATACAGCTAATGGATCTTGACGGGTTTGTGCTGGTAACTTCACCGCAGCACATAGCTGCAGTGAATGCAATAAGGTCAGGAACCATGGCAAAACGCCTCGGCGTCGGGTTAATCGGGGTTGTGGAGAGCATGTCTGACGGAGTGGGAAATGGTGGCGAGGAGGTTTCTAAGGCTCTTGACTGCAGGCTGCTGGGCAGAGTCTTGTTTGACATCAAGTTCAATTATCTTAGCGACAAGGGACTGGTGCCATTCGTGGAGAGCGAGGCTATAAGGGAGGAGTATTTGAAGATTGCCAGAGAAATAGTCGGTGGTAGCTGATGGAAAGGGGATTTGAGAGCCTTTTCAGGGAATCCGAGATATTTGCCAACAGGGAAGTTCTTTCTCCACATTACATACCGGAGCATCTGCTTTTCAGGGACAGGCAGATACAGGAAATAGAGAATGCGGTTACGCCTTCCCTCAGGGGAGAGCGCGGAAGGAATGTTTTTATATACGGACAGACGGGCACCGGGAAGACATCCTGTATGAAGTATGTGGTTGAGCAGATAAAGCGGCTGCCTATGGTAAAGGCAGAAATTTCTTATATAAACTGCAGGGTCTACAACTCAAGATACAGAGTATTGAGCAAGATAGCCAGTGACCACATACCACTTTACGCAAAGCGCGGGTACGGAGTAATAGACATATATGAAAAGATGATAAGCTGGGTGGAGGAAGAGGGAAGGATGCTCATCGCGATACTTGACGAGATTGACATAATAAAGGACCTCGACGACCTCGTTTATACGCTGACTAGGGCAAACAGTGACATGAAGTCGGGTGGAATTACCATAATAGGCATATCCAACAAGGCTTCGTTCAAGGAGGACCTTGATCCGAGAAGCCTTTCTACACTGTACGAAAACGAGCTTGCATTCCCACCGTATGATTCACAAGAGCTTTCTGCAATAGTAAGTGACAGGGTAAAAAGCGGTTTCAAGCCAGGCGTCGTGGATCCTTCGTGCATAAACCTTGTTGCTGCGATAGCAGCAAAAGAGAGCGGCGATGCAAGGCTTGCGCTTAAAATATTGAGCCGTGCCGGAGAGATATCGGAGGAGAAAAGCCTGAAGAGAGTTGGTCCGGAGGAGGTGAGAACCGCAGCGAAACAGGCAGAGGAAGAGATAGCATATGAGCTGATAAACATGCTGCCTGAGAATGAAAAACTGATAGTATATGCAATAGCCGTCATGACCGTCAATGGAAGCAGGTACAAGCGGCTCAGTGATGGAGACGACTCTTTTGTACTGAGCGGGGAGATATACAACAGGTACGCTTCAATAGCCGAGTCGTTGGGAAAAGGGGTGAAAAGTTCAAGGCTTTACAGGAGGTACATAGCAGACCTCAACATGCAGGGCATCATACTTTCTTACGAGTCGGGGAAGGGAGTCAGGGGCCACACTAAGCTGATAAAGTTGGCCTACAACTCTGCCAGGGTAAAGAACATTATAGAAAAATCGCTGTTCAACGAAAAGGAGGCAGAGGCGAAGGCAGGAGAAAATGTTCAGGAGCCGAAGGAGGAGTAATACCTATTTCCTTGTAACGAAAACCCCAAATTGGACTCTGTATAAATCCCACCACAACTGATACAACATAGTTGATGTGTCGGCGGATGTTGTAGACCACATTAACTGCTTTCATCTCGCGCCTTTGCGTTTTCAGCCCAATCCTCTGACACCACTACCGCCTAGTTGTCAGTATCTACTGGAAGGAAATGTTTATGTAGCGTTTACGCCTGCCTATTCTCTTTTCGTAAAGCTGTGATGCATGATGGAGTCCGTATCCCGTAAAGTCTATTGCAATGTTAGCTAACCTAGATGCAGTCATAGTTCCTTCAGCAAGTCGGCAATGTCTAATAAGTTTCATGACGCTCATATAAATTGCCTCT
>DAHXKV010000052.1 GCA_027366155.1 Microcaldota archaeon | reverse complement strand
CCTTCTCACTCTTTTACTCTTAACGCTGCTACCAGCATCCTTGTCTTAGGAAGGCTTTCAGAGCCAAAGGCTGCTATAACCTTGGATAGTTCCTGCGCTGAATCCCTTCGAAGTGCCACTAGTTGTTCGAGTGTAATGCCAGTGAGCTTAACGCCTTCCTTAGTTTGAGCGACCTCAATTTTTGGCCTGGTCACTTCGCGGCCGATGCGAACACCAACCACCACCTCAGCAACAGTCGACGGGTTGTTGTCCGCAAAGATGACGCAACGCCTCCCGACACAATTGGCGTCTCGGTCCGTATACACATGCATCACCAACTGCCGTGTGCCTTCGTAAACGTAAACTGTCTCCTCCATGCCTCCGTTTCCTGGGGTAAGTTCTCCCTTCACGTTAAATGTATGGCATCCTGATACCTGCGAACCTTTGCCATCAAGGTAGAACCACTTGCCCTTCAGCTGTTCCTTGAGTTCTGGATTCTTGCCTATCTCGACTAGTGCTTCCTGATAAGTGAGCCGCCTAAGTCCGTTCTCCCGGAGTAGACGCATTGAGTTTTCCTGATTTGCCTTTGTCAGGGCTATTAAAACCCCGCTGTTTCCTACCTCTCTGAATTGAACTCGGACTGTTTCTCTTGCTCTTGTTGCGAGTGCCACTATATCACGCTATTATTGGTGAAATTCTCCTATTTAAGGCTTTGTAGAAATCCTTTCATAAATTTTCGGCGATATTAAGTTCTATATGAAAAAGTGCAGAAGTCCCACTGTCGAAACAAATAACGCATTACTGCTGATCACGCTGCGTGCAGTCTTTTCCTTCAGGAGTCATTTCACAGGCATCGTGCAGAGGCCAACAATTCTCTTATATCTAAATTTCCTGGATATAGCCCTGCCCAGATTCGAACTGGGGTTACCGGGTTCAGAGCCCGATGTCCTTGACCACTAGACTACAGGGCTACTGATTTATATTTTCCGTATACAATTATATTTGTTACTTAAGGCTAAAGCAGAGACAGCTCACTTAGGACCGGGTAGAAACCAATGGCAGGCTATGTAGTCAGAAAGGCCCACAGTGAGGTCAAAGACATATTGATAGCAGACCTCGCTCTTACCGTAGGCTTTGCCATCCTACTCGGCAGCGGCGCCGCAGGAACGCATTCCTGCAAGGCCTTTTCAGGTGTGTTAGGGCAACTATGCTCAAACCAGTTCATCTTCTACCTGCCAATAGCATTCGTTGCAGTGAGCCTAACATTCATCCTCCACGAGTACATGCACAAGCTGACTGCACAGAGGTTCGGCGCGATAGCCGGATTCGTCAGATCTGACATAGGCATAGTGATAACGCTGGTTTCCTCCTTGCTCGGCTTTCTGATGGGCCTGCCTGGCGCCACTATGATATACTCCAGTTCGTTCACCAGAAAACAGGAGGGCATTACCTCGCTTGCCGGCCCACTTGTAAACCTTGCCGTTTTTGCTCTCTTCTTTGCGCTATACTTCCTACACCCAGAGGCAGGCTACCTGGGCCTGGCAATCTCCACTGTCATGTTCATAGCGCTCTGGCTTGCATTTGTCAACATGCTGCCCATATCTCCTCTAGACGGGAGCAAGGTGCTTAGATGGAATCCAGCTATCTATCTTCTCACTCTTGCATGCGTTGTAGTCTTGCTGCTGTTTATAACCAATTTCAGCATAAGCCTTCTGTACAGCGTAGGATTCGTGCTTGTGCTCTCACTAATTCTCTCGGTCTTTGCAAGAGGCATACTCTTCAGGCAGTGAACCGTTCTGGTGGCAGGCTCAGGCATCAGATTTTCGCATGCGAGAATGCCTCCAGCAGGCTTCTGCAGGCTACGAGCCCAGGCAAGCCATCCAACAACCCTCCTCCCCAAACGTTGAGCCTGTCTCCAAAGGCATAAGGCATCCGGCAAACCGTACCGAAAACCTTTTATTGCTTTGCTTTTAATGCTACTATAGAAAGGGATGAAATGAGCTGCAAAGAGGAATTGAGGTTTTTATGGAATCTTGTATGGGATCCTGCCAAATATACAAAGCGCAAGCTTAGCTTCGGCTCTGCTATACGCCTTTACTACATGCTCGCTGCAATACCATTCGTAGCATATGTCATTCTAGGCCTAATAAGCGTATATCTCGGCCTTCCTGCGCATAGATTCGGGGCAACCCATCTACTCGCCCCTCTTTACATACTCTTTGCGTCTTCCTCCTATCTTTCGGTGATATGGGGCGGGATTGTGCTCTTCTTCATCCTGCTGCCGATAGGAATGGCAATAGACGCAGTTGTCTACCAGATCATAATAAAATTCTTCCTGAACATCTGGAAGGGCAGCTATGACACGACGTTTACTGCGCTGGTATACAGCTCATTACCGATACTGCTGCTGCTCTGGCTGAGCGTACTGCCGCTATTCAATTCGCTTTTCATAATAGTGGCGCCAATATGGAGCATAGTGGTGCTTGTGATAGCACTCTCAAACCAGCAGAACATAACGAGGCTAAACGCGCTCCTTGCAATAATAATAAAGTCTGCGCTGCTGATATTCGTTCTTGCTCTGATAAGCGTCTCAATCTTCTCTGCTGCAGTATACATACTGAGCAGCGTGCTGCCGATCTCGAGCATAGGTCCTCTGAGCAACATTACTGCAAATGCCTCGGCAGGCGCAATTGGGGGGCACAGCATGATTGCATGGGGATAACCTTCTCATATCCCTTCCTCCCCCTCTCTGCCTGAACCGAAGGCATTACTTCGAGAGTCTTTCAAGAAGGATTTTTTAATGAATAGGCTTTAGCTTCCAATATGTTCTGTTTAAAACGACAATAGCCCCTCCGAAATAACTCATGGAGGACCGCGATGAAGGTTATCACAGTATCAATCCTGTCGTTCGGCAACGGCGGATGTGCCGAGAAGATACCGCGGAAGAAGAATCCATATTGTAATAACTAATGAAACAGGAACTTCCCTAAGGATTGAAGTTTACTACTTTTGTCCCAAACCCCGCAAACGCAAAGAACATATATCTGACGTGAGCCAACTTATCAAAGAATCCGGATCCCGGTCGAAATGGCACTGTGCCAAATGAAAACGGGACAAGCTTGGATACTGAGGAGAATTGCATGAGCGCAAACTATTCGCGTCTTAGGCTTGTTTCAGACAAATCTGCTGCTGATCCATTTTCAATGGACCAGTTCCGTCTTACTGAATGGCTCTGCAAGACATACGCGTTCAGGGCAGTAATGGAAACTGAAAGAAGCGACGAACCGTTGTTCAGGCGGGCAACTGTTCTGAGGAATTTCTTTAAGGTCCATGATAAGATGTTAAGGAAAACATTCGACTTTCTCCCAGAGGAGAAGGTAACCCCTCTCGTGCTTGCTTTCCTCGCACACCACGAAAGCGATTCAATCAGGAGGAAGGTGGCATATCACATATACACGCCGGCAGACGTAAGGGTGATCTTGGCCAAATCTCCGAACCCTGACATAAGCGAAGCAGCGTTAAGCGGAATACGTTTCATGCTCGGGCGCGACTACACCAATCTGAAATACCCTCTAATTGGCACCCCGGAGCAGAAGTCTATAGCAAAGGAGGCACTTATCTCCAAGCTGCGCAATTAGTGGCGCTCACGTTAGGCGTTTGGCTGACGATTTCTGGAAATGTTATTACGTCTTCACTGGCACCCTAATCCACAAAGTAAGGAAAATATCCTGCAACCGACATTGAGCGGCCAAAAGGAACTATTCCAATATATTTATAGTTTATCTAAAATATTATTATACAAATGCCTAAATCTTGAAA
>DAHXKV010000051.1 GCA_027366155.1 Microcaldota archaeon | reverse complement strand
GATTTACCATGAATGTTGTCTCCAATAGGAAAAATGAGTTTTTGCCTTCAGAGCTGAGGGGCCTGCTCAGGGAGAACGGAGTCTCGGCAAGGACCGGGATCAGGGCAATAAACATGCTTAAAAGCAGGGAGGGATACCTGTACGCAGGCTGCCCCAACTTCATGGAGCTTTTTGGCAGGGATTCGCTTATCTCAGCGTTGGAACTGCTGGAATCTGACCCCAGAATAGCGCGCCAGACCCTCCTGAAGCTTGGCGAGCTGCAGGGAAAGAAAGAGGATCTGGCAACAGGCGAAAGGCCCGGGAAGATAATACATGAGTTTGTGCCAACGGAGTGCCTCGCCATACCGGAGGTTGATGAGAAGGTGGACAGGATAGGGTGGCTGAAGCCTGAGATCCCGCTTTATTTCTCAGTGGACAGCACGCCGCTTTTCCTGATGGTGTTTGCCGAGTATTACAGGAAGACTGGAGACACAAGGCTTCTGGCCGGTATGTGGAAAAACCTGAAGAATGCGGCCAGGTTCATCACAGAAAACATGGAGGCGCATGCAGGATCTTCGTACGAGGTTGGCTTTCTTTCCTATGAAAAGCCTTTAGACGGAAATGGGCTTATGTCCCAGAGTTGGAAGGACGGCATAGGGAGCCTACTTGATTCGGCAAAGGCCCCGGTCGCAGTTGTCGAGGTGCAGGGATATGCTTTTGCTGCACTCCTAGCGGCGTCATCGATGGGAAGAGTCTTGGGAGAATATGATTTTTCAGACGCCCTGGTTAGGAAGGCTTATTTGCTCAAGGAGAGATTCCTCAGGGAATTCTGGTCCGATAAGACAGGGTACTTCAGCCTCGCAGTAGACGGGAATGGGAGTAGAATAAATGAAATAACAAGCAACCCTGGACATCTTCTCTTTACCGGCATACTTGACCCAGTTAGGAAAAAGGCTGTTGCTGGCCGGCTGCTGGAAGATGACATGCTTACGAAATACGGCATAAGGACGCATTCCGCACTTTCTGCGCATTTCGATCCTTTTGAATATCAGCTTGGCTCCGTATGGCCTCATGATAATTTTGTGATAGCCAAAGGCATGGAAGAGATGGGCGGAGAGTACGCGAAGATGGCGTTGGAGATAGGGAAGAGGATCTCATCAGGAATTGAGGCGCAGGGCTCATTTGTGGAGTATTACGGCGTTGAGCGCGATGGCGGCATCATTCCTGCAGAGAGAATGAAGGTAGGCCCGGCCGAAATACAAGCATGGAGCGCGGGTGCATACCTCTATTTCCAAAAAGGCAGATAATACGCAGGCCATAATATCCCTAATGCCATTGGGCTTTGATGCGCGCTTAGTTCTCAAATGTTTGAGAACTCCGTTTAGGACACGTGGCATCTGTATTAATAAATAAGCATTCCGAATCCTTAATGAGAGAGATGGCAAAAGCCAAGCTGAGCCCTGAGTTATGCTACATGGCAGGCCTGATGGACAAGGGAGCCGGGGAGAAGAGCGAGGTATGCATAACGACAAACTTCGAGGAGGTAGAGCAGCGCTTCCTCGAGATAGCCGTGAAGAACCTGGGGATAAAGCCAAACAGGATAGTAATTGAGGAGAAGGATGGAGGGCTTAGGCGCGTACTCTTCTACCATTCCAGGATAGCGAAAGCCCTGAGAGGCATCAGCGAGAACTCAAACAGGATTTTCATACGGAGGAACGAGCTCTCCGCAGCTTATGTCGCTGGGCTTTTCGATGCAATGGGGCATGCAAACAGGAATGGCGTATACATGAGGAGGATGGATCCGAGGACTGCGCTTCTGCTTGAGCAGCTCGGCATACACACAAGAGAGAACAGGATAGCAGGCGTTGGCTCGTTCATGGAGCTCGTTAAGGGGCAGAGCATGCTTGCATCCAGGATACTGGGCACTCCGGCATTATAGTGTTAGGCCCTTCGGATCTTCGCGTATCTCGATGAAATCCAGTCCGCTCCTGTGTTTCCAGAAACTCTTGAGCGTTTCCAGATTGCCCGAAGATGCGGAAATGCCTGCAATTGAGTCTTTGCCTCCTGCGCCCGGCAGCTTCGAGACCAATGCTCCGTGCTTCCTGCTCTCGTCTATAAGTGCGGTGCAGTCGTCGGGTTCTATCGGCGTTTTGCTGAGAATGCCCAGCTCCTTTGAGAGGAGCCTTCCCTCGTCGAATGCCTTCGTGAAGAGGGCTTCGGCGCCTTCCTCGCCTTTTCTTATTCTCCTGAGCGCCTCTATAGAGTCCCTGTTAGCGCGCTCCATGCCTTTTATCAGCTCCCAGTATCTTTCCGGATCTGACTTCTTGAATGAGGCTACGCTGCCTATGCCCTGCGTGGTTATCATTGATTCGCCGGTGAAGTTTGCGAATGCTATGCCGAAGCCGCGCGGCAGGGCGAATGGCTCTATAGAGTAATCCCATCTCCTGCCTGCCAGCGAGGCGATCTCATCGCCAGAAGGCTCTGAGGGAAGGCCTTTGAGGAGTTCAGGGGAATATCTTGAGTAGAGTATGCTGCCGTAGCTGGCCGCGGCAATGTCGAAGCCGCTGCCCACCTTCCCCGTCGCAAGGCTGTGGGAGATCTGCGCAAGCTTGTGCACGACCTCTTTCTCAGGCGCCGCACCGTGTGCCTTGAATACGCTTGCTATGGATGCGACGCTCAGCGCCGCGCTGCTGCCCAGTCCGCTCTTGACTATCTTGCCGCTGTCAACGCTGTATGAGAAAGGGCTGTCGTTTTTTGTGACGAGATGCATTCCTGTGGGTTTGTAGCCCATGGCCGCGAGATAGGATGCTGCCGTTCCAACGCATGCCTTTAGGAGCAGGAGCGGCTTTTCCACATTAACCAGCAATCCGCCTGAGTCCGAGAGACTGCCTTCCGCCTTCATCATCAACTGCGGCGCGTCCAGGATCACAGAGTTGCCCGGAAGCCTCCGCGCGGTTACGGTGACCTTTGCGTCAACAGTTGTGACCATGCTTATGTTGCCGGGCTCGAGCACTGAATAGCCGCCAAGCCAGAGGATCTTTCCAGGGGCGCTTGCGACGTTTGCTTCATCCATCTGACATGCCTCTTGAATTTATGCCGGTGCGAGCCTCTCCTCGTTTATGAGTGAGACTCCGGTTAGCAGCTTCGGGCCGGATCCCTGCGCAGAGCTCTTGAACTCTAGAGCCTCAAGGCCCTTGATGTCTGCGAGCATAGAGGAAATCTTCCTCTCATATTTCTTCAGCGTGATTATGTGCGCGTTTGGGCCTGCGTCGAATGTGTATCCTGCGATGTTCCCACCTTCCGAGGCGTTCAGCTCCTCGATCGCATCCATTATTTTCAGCGAGGAGGAATCAAGGTATCTTATTGAGGGTACTGTACTCAGCATGAGTGCATGCATCTCGTTGCTGTCCGCCATTATCAGCGATGCGAGCGCATCAAGGTCTTTCTGCCTGTAGGCCTCCCTAACCTCCCTGAGCCGTTTCTCCGCAGATGTTTTCCTCTGCGTGAAAAAGGGGTTGGTTTCCACTGTCTGCTTCATACCTGCCCTTGAAGGTATCTTCTTTTTCTCATGCGAGGTTATGGCGATAAGGTCTATGACCTCGCCCCAATACTTTTCGCTGAATTCCTGGACCGCGTAGGAATCGGAGCCGTCGTTGCGCGAGCCTTTTCTCCATGAGACTATGCCGCCCATCATGCTCCTGCAGGCGCTCCCGCTTCCCTGCCTTGCGATCATGGAAAGCTCTTTAGGCTTCAGGTCCAGCCCGAACGCTGCATTCAGTGCGTATACAAGCGCTGCGGTGCCCGAGGCGCTTGATGCAAGGCCGCTTGAGGAAGGGAAGTTGTTTGAGGAGACGGCGAGAACCCTGGCAGTTGTCCCTGAAAGCTCACGCATTATGCCTATGGCCTTCAGCCTCTCCCTGACCTCAGGGTCGGACATCTCGAGCTTTTTACCGTTTATGTAGAATGTGTCCTCATTGATCTTATTGGAGGCCACGACGCTGGTTGTCGTCTTTAAGGTCGTGGAGGAGAGTGTCATGCTCAGCGAGGAGTTCTGTGGCAGTATCAGCTTCTCGTCGCGTTTTCCCCAGTACTTTATAAAAGCGATGTTAGGGGATGCCTCTGCCGTAGCCCTGCCTTCGATGGATGCCATGCACTTATATCCTATCCCGAATTTAAATAGCTATCTGGGAGATTGGAACTTTGACGAGGGTCGGTTGCAGGCGGGAGGCATTTTGCCAGGTTGCCTCTGGAGGCATCAGGCGCAGCCGGCGGCAGAGGTGCTGGAAGGTTCGTTCTTTGACGATTGGCTGCTATCCTATAAATACGCCATGTTAGATAGGGTAAGATGCACATTATGGAAGGCTTCAGCGTAGATGCCCCCGGAGTGATAAAAGGCTTCGGAGAGCATGCGGTGGTGTACGGAAGGACGGCGATAGCCGTCGCGATAGACATTTACGCGACAGCCTCGGTTTCTGCTGAAAGCGGAGAGACAATGGAGCTTCGGCTTTTGGACTTCGAGGAAAGCGCAAGATTCAGCCTTTCTGAGCTCAGGCACATTTACGAGGAGTACAGGTCGCGCACGAGCATCGAGGAATACATAAAGAACAGCAGCAGGATAGACGCGCATGCCCTGCCTTATGCAGTTGTGGCGGCCAGACTGGTTAACGAGACAGGCATGGAGCGCCTGCCCTCGGTAGTCGAGATACACTCGGAGATACCCATGCAGAGCGGATGCGCAAGCAGTGCAGCCTGTTCGACTGCGTTTGCAGTCGCGCTCGCGAGGTTCTCCGGAGTCAGGCCTGAAGACCACAAGATGGTGGACATTGCAAGGGAAGGTGAACGTATCGTCCACAGGTCAGAGGGTGCCGGAAAGGTGGATGTCATCGCCTCATACTACGGCGGCTATGTGAGCACAGCAGACGGGGGGAAGAGGGTGCCAATAGAAGTCAGGCTGAACATGGTGCTTGTTGACACGGGCCCTAAGAAGAGCACCGCGGAGACCGTCGGCAACGTCAGGAGGCTCTACCAGCAGGATCGTGAAGCTACGGAGAAGAGACTCGAGGAGATAGAAAGATGCGCGGTTGAAGGTTTGAAAGCCCTGGCCAGCGGCGACCTGGTGAAGGGCGGCGAGTACATGTACAGGGACCACGAGATACTGAGGGAATTGGGGGTTTCGAGTGAGGGGCTTGACAAAGCAGTAGGCATTGCAAAGAAGAATGGAGCCTACGGCGCAAAGCTGAGCGGAGGGGGAGGCGGCGGGATAGCCGTGGTGCTATGCAGGGAGACAGGAGGGATGGTGAAGGCGATGGAGGAGGCAGGCTTTAAGGCCTACGTTGCCGAGGTCTCGCTGAGCGGGGCACGCGACTTCCTTGAGTAGTCGAAGGGCTGCGCCATAGATAATCATTTAAAGAGTAAGCTTCAGTATTAATGAGGCGTATACTAGTGTTGCTCGGTGTGAAGAGAATTTATGAGAAGGCCAGCATAACTGACGGAAGGAGGATACTCGTAGACAGGCTCTGGCCACGGGGAGTGAGAAGGAGCACATCCAACATAGACATCTGGATGAAGGATATCGCCCCTAGTGAGGAACTCAGGAAATGGTTTGCCCATGACCCGAAGAAATGGCTCGTGTTCAAGGCAAGGTACTGGGAGGAACTCAGGAAGAGCAACGCATTCAAGTCACTGCAGGAACGAATAGGCATAGAGGATGTCACGCTCGTCTACGCCTCAAGCGATAACAGGCACAACAACGCGGTGGCGCTTTCATCTTTCCTGAAGTCTCATGCGCCCAAGCCAAAGAAGGACGAGATTGCGAAGAAGGTTGCAGAGGATCTCGAACGCGAGCTCCAGGCGTATTGACCTGCAGACTGCCGGTTGCGGGTGCAGTCCTAACATGTTGGATGAAGAAGGAATAGCGGAAGGACTGCGCCTCAGGCTCGGATTTCCGCAAGAATCAGACAAGCTCTATCTTCTTTATCTCAAGCTTTGAGATCTCGGCGATGTTTGCTACCTTCTTTATGCATTCGGCCTGGAAGCTGCCGTCTATTATCGATTTTATCATCTCGCTGCTCTCCTTTGAGGATGCAAATTCCTTTGCAAATGCGCTGAGCCCGGAACGTATTGACTTTCTCTTTGGCGAGGTTATCTTGTCGCGCGTGACTACAAGCAGCTTAAGTATTATCGCCCTTCCCTTCGAGTCTTTCAGGTTGTCTACTGTGTATATTGCGCTGCTGTGCCTCTTTACAAGCGAGTGGAGGTAGCTGTATGTCTGCTCGAGATACTGCAGCTCGGTGTGCGCAGAGTTTCCATTGACCTCTATAACCTTGAGCCCCACTACCATGAATGAGTGCTCCATCTTGTTGGTTATCCAGGACATGCTCGATTCGATTATGCGGCCCATCATCCTTTTGTCGTCATCTGCCGGCATCTCCCCGATTACGTTGGTTCCGAGCAGCTCCGGAGGGTAAACGTTAAACCATTTCTTGGTTTTCCATTTCTCTGCTCCTTTCGTGAGTGTTCCCATATGCATCAATCTTTTGTTATAAGGGCGGCCTGCTCTGGGTCGTACTTCCAGTTGAGCGGCAGCCTGCCTTCCTTCTTGTAGTACTTGCTGAGCCTCCAGATCTTCGACTCAGTCCTGACCAGCCTTGTCCTGTTGTGAACGTCCTGCTTGTTTGAGGAGAGGTGCTTCCTGAGGCTTACAGCCTTGCGCATCAGGTTGAGCAGGTCGGAAGGCAGCTCTCCGGTTAGCTTCTTCTCTTCCATGAACTGCATGAGCTTCTTTCCGAGGGCCTTGCGCAGGTAAGGTACACCATGCTTGTCTTTCAGGTACTGCCCTATCAGCTCCGGGCGCGTGCCCTGGCTTGAATACTCCTCTATGAGCCGTGTTATCTCCGTCTTGGGTATCTTTGGCTCAGCCAGCGGGGTCTCTGCGCTTATGTGCGGCTTCCTTGACTTTGACTTGCCATGTTTGCCTGTATGCATTCTTGCCATTAAGACACTCGGGTTATCTATAAAAGAGAATTCGTAAAGAGCTCTCCGAGTTATATTATCCATAAGAATATTTATAAGTATTTGTCTCTTTTGCACGTAGGAACTTCGTCTGGCGTACAGGCCGCATGCTTGGCTTTATAAACCAATAATCCTAGAAGTTTATTGATTATATGGTAGGCGAAGCCGTCAGCATGGGAACTGCGAGAATAAAGATAAATGTCATACCGGCCCCAAGAGGAGAGGGCGCATTGTGGAGCAATGAGGTTGGCAGCATGCTCAGGAAGGGAGAGGAAAGAAGGGCGCAGACGATGGAAAAAGAGGGAGAGGGAAGAGAAGGAAGCGGAAGAAAGCCAACGCCCCTTGACACAATCATGCTTAGAAGCAGGAGGGAGTAGCCCTCTCGGGGCTAATGATTTTTCCTTCAAATCCCCACAAGGCTTAAATAGTAAGTGGTGGGTGAACATGTCCACGATGACATGCCGAATAAAAAACCTATTATCGAGAGGAGTAGGGATAAGATCCTTGAAAGGATTAAGGCTAACCCACATACCACTGCTTACAATAATGAGATGATAGAAAGGATGGTGGCGTGGGCGCAGGCTAATGAACGAGATGAGAAGACAGTCTTGAAGTACCTATCTGCATGGAGCGTTTCCTCAAGTTGTTTAGCAGGAGGGTAGACTTCAACAAGATAGACAGGGAGGAAATGGAGCGCATTATGAGCAAGCTTAACGCTTCAGAATATGGCGACTGGATTAAGGCTATGGTTAAACGTCAGGTAAAGATGTTTTGGAAGCACTTTTATGGCAAGGACATAAGGATGCCGCCAGTTGTTGCTTGGATCATGATTAAAAAGCCTGTAAGCACGTTAGAGGGCTCACAGTTGCTCACAAAGGAGGAAGTACTACGCCTTGTGCAATCAGCTAATTCGGAAAGAAATCAGAGTCTTCTAGCAGTTGGCTACGATCTCGGACTTAGGGTTGGTGAAACTGCCATAAAGGTAAAGGATGTAAACCTTGATGAAGGCTACATAGATGTGGATGTGGAAGCAGGAGTTGTTGTGAAGAGTATAGATGTGGAATTGTTGTGTTGAATGAATCCTGATCCTTGACGACGCAACCTATTTATTGGTACCCGTCATTTGACCATTGTTAAGGCGATCAAATGACAAGGCGACCAAAGACATTTGGGAAAAGAAAGTATAAAGATAATAGGGATTGGAA
>DAHXKV010000022.1 GCA_027366155.1 Microcaldota archaeon | reverse complement strand
CTGCATACGAGAACCTTACCGGGAAACCTATCTGGATAACTGAGGTGGGAATTCCCTCGAACAACGGCGCAGGAGTGCCTGTGGCGCTCAATGATTCGGAGGCACGGCAGGCCCGTTGGAGATTGCATACCTTATCGCGCTGGCATTTCCAGTAGAAGCAACGCCGAAGATTACATTTGAATGGTATGCATGAAGGTTGTAGCCTGTTTCCTGAGGGGCCTGGCCGTTCTTCCCTCCGTAAAGAAAGAGGGATAGTAGGATAAGGGCGATTGCAAGAGCCGCCATTACGGGCAGCACGGCTTTTTTATGGCTTCTGCATATTGCAATTACGCCTCCGGATGCGCCTCCGGAAGGCTCAGTCCCCGACATTCACTATCCTGCTCCCGCGCTGATCGAAATCGAACGGCTCCTGCCTTAGCCCGAGGGCCTTCGAGATTGCGGCGTGACGGGATTTTTCTGCCGAGAAGAGGAGGAATCCGCCGCCGCCTGCACCTATAAGCTTGCCGCCGGTGGCGCCGGCCGCGATTGCGGCCGCGTACATTGCGTCTATGCTCTCCTCGCTTATTCCGCTTGCCAGCTGCCTCTTCAGCAGCCAGTTCTCATGCAGGAACATTCCGGTTTCGCCTATCCTTCCTTTTGAGAGCGAATCGTACATTATGGAGGAGAGGTTGCGCATACGCTCGTAGAGCGCCAGCTTGCTGCCTGTCTCTTTCATCTGGTTGACATGTATGCTCGCGGATCTGCGGTGCTTGCCGGTGTAGAAAAGAATCAGGCTTTCGGCCAGCATGCGCAGCTTGTCTTCGGGGATGTTGAGGGGCTTTACCGCTACGCTCTCATCCCCGTGGAATTCGATGTACTGGATGCCGCCGTAAGCAGCTATGTACTGGTCCTGCTTGCCTCCGGGTTCCCCGAGTATCTCCCGCTCGATCTTCACTGCCTCTTCTGCAAGCTGCTTGGGGGAGGCTGATTCGCCCTTCCATGCATGGAGCGCGTTGAGAAGCCCGACAAGGAAGGAGCTGCTCGAGCCGAGCCCTGTGCCCTCGCTCGGTATGTCGGAGATGCTGACTATCTCTATTCCGCCGTGTATGCCAAGGAGGCGGAGCGCCTCCCTCACTGTCGGATGCTGTATCTCTTCGAGCGAGCCGACTATCTCAGTGGTGGAGTAGCTTACGCGTATCTTTCCGTCGAACTTCTTGTTGACTATTATGTAGATGTACTTGTTTATCGCCGCGGAGATGACTGCGCCTGGGCCATGTTCCCTGTAGAATGAGGGTATGTCTGTGCCGCCGCCGACGAACGTTATGCGGAGCGGAGTCTTTGTCATTATTAGACCGTTGGCAGCCATCGGACCACTGCAGTTCAGGACTCGCTTATCAGCCTGATGCCCTCCTTGAGAGTGGTCTTTGCCTTGAAGCCGAGCTTCTTCTCGGCTTTCGAGGTGTCAGCCTTTGTCTCCATCACGTAGTTCTTGACTGGCATGGCGACGTATTTAGGCTTTATGGCGGTGCCCAGCTCGGCGTTCAGCATTTCCACCATCTCGTTGAGCGAGTAATTTATGCCTGTGCCCACGTTGAAGATCTCGAAGCCCTTTGTAGAGGCTGCCCTGGACAGCGCGTCAACCACATCCATCGCGTAGACAAAGTCGCGGCGCTGCTCGCCGTCCCCGTATATCTCAGGCTGCTGCTTCTTCCGCATCGCCCAGAGGAACTGGCTCACTAGGTTGGCATAGCCCGCCTTCGCCTCCTCGTGCCTGCCGTAAACCGAGAAGAAGCGCATCGCGGCAACATTGACGCCGTAAAGCTTTGAGTAGAGTTCGCACATTCGCTCCCCCAGAATCCTGCCCTCGGTGTAGTAATCAGTGACAAGCGGCACTATGTTTTCCTTGTGCGGAGGCTTTATGCTGTTGTAGATTGAAGATGTTGAGACGAAGACGAGCTGGGCCTTTTTCTGTCTGGCGTACTCAAGCACGTTTATCGCGCCCTCCGCGACCTCGTTGACCAGGTTGGGGTTTTTCCTGTACATCGGGGATGCCGAAGGCATCCCAAGGTGAAAGACCAGGTCGGCGTCAAGCATGTGCCTGCCGAGGTTTTTCGAGTCGTCCTCTATGAGGGTGACGTTTCCTGATTTGACTGCCTCGGAGAGGTTTGACCTGGATCCGGTGCTCATGTTGTCTATTACAAAGACCTTGTTTTCTCCGCAGAGGCTTTCGACCAGGTTGCTGCCTATGAAGCCTGCGCCGCCGGTGACTATTATTCTCCTGCCCTTGAGTTCTGCCATAGGACCACGCATTAAGATTGAAGGGAAAACTATAAAAGTCATCCTGGGAGACGGCCAGGCCTGGAGCTGCGGCGCAGGAGTGCCCGGCTCAGAAGGTCTCGACGCGCGGCCATTCGACCTGGTCGTAGTACTTCTTCTGGGAGGCCTTGCCCTCATACCCGAACCTGCTCAGCGAGAGCATTATCATGTTCACAAAGGCTATGATTACGATATAGAGAAGGTATGTTGACTGGGCGTTGCTTGGGACATTCAGGAGGAAGAAGGTGAAGAACAGCAGGGTGCCCATGAGCACAAAGACGGCGAAGAAGAACTTTGCGCGCGACTGAGAGATGACTGCAAGGCTTGAGGCTATGCCCAGCAGCGCAAACATGCCGCTTAGGCCAACTATCCAGTCTATGTAGGATATGTTTGCCAGGAACAGGCCCGGGCCCAGCTTGCCTATGCTGTCGAGCACAAGTAGCATCTGCGGAAGTAGGTAGAAAATTATCAGCAGGGAGTTTGCAAGGAAGAGGAACGAGGAGACATAGGAGAACCTGCTCGGAGTGAGCTTCAGCTTTGGAACCCCACCCGAGACGTGCTCGAGGTCCTCAAGGCAGTACTCATTCCCGTTATGCTCCACCAGATCCGCGTAGCAGAACGGCCTCAGGCAGTATGTGCATTTCGAATATGCCTGCCTCCATGGATGGTTGAAGCAGGCATCGCCACGGCTTACGCTCCGGCTTGCATCCGGCTCGGGCGGAGGCGCCTTCTCCTTTGGAGGCACGAAGGTTACGGCATGCTGGTCCTTCCCCTCGGAAGCCTTGTTTCCAGGGGATTTCGGCTCGGCATTCTCTTCAATAAAAGCACCTGCACGTCATTGCATTCTTGCTGCGTTGCGCTCCGCGTCGCGCGCCTTCCTCTCGAATATGCCGCGGTGCTTTGCACAGCTTATGCAGTAGTAGACCTTGCGCTTTGACATGTAGCGTACGTTGCTCATGCTGCTTGGCTCGGTGCCGAACCTTATGATCTTTTCATATGAAATGCCCTTGCTCCTTGGCACCTTCCTTCCGCAGCTGTCGCATACAACGTGTGGCTCCCTTCCTCTCAATTGAACACCTAGTTTTACTTAACAACGAAAAGATTAATAGAATGATGCATGGTTAGAGATATCGTGCTTCTTATGAGAATACTTGCTATGAGCAACCTGGAAGACGGCGCCGAACGGGTGGTGGACGCTCTGGAGGGGCGCGACGTTACCATTGTAGCTAAGGAATATGCGGGAAGCACAGCGGAGATGTGCGAGAGGCTTTCAATGGAGATGGAGAAGGGCAGGTACGATTACGTTGTTGTTGTCTCTGACGGCTACATATCCGCATCGATCGAGCTCAACAAGCAGGCAAAGCTGAGGGCGGCAGTCTGCGATTCAGATGACGAGATGAAGGAGGCCATGGTTTCAGGGATAAACGTGGTGGTAGTCAGGGGTTCCCAGAAGAAGCCGAGGTTTCTCGCGCTGATGGCAGGACAGCATGCCAGGCAGAAGACTGAGCCCTCCCCTGTCGAAGACAGGAGGGAAGAGAGGGTGGCGGAGCAGAAGCAGCACGAGAAAGAGGCTAAGGAGAAGAAGCCCAGGAGGGAGGAGCACGAAGAAGAAAGCCCGGAGGAGACAGGAGGCGGGGGAAAGGGCATCCTTGGCAGGCTCAAGAGCCAGCTTGGGATAGTGGAGTAGGCTGGCCGTTGCGTGCTATAATAAAATTGTTTGCGTGTTAGTATTACCATGGAGCTGGAGTGCAGGAACATCTCGAAGATAATACTCCCT
>DAHXKV010000049.1 GCA_027366155.1 Microcaldota archaeon | reverse complement strand
CATTTGCGCTTTCAAGAAGATCAAGCACATGCGCGTCATCGGTCGGGCGGTCAGCGGCGGTGCTCAGGAGGGCTTCACTCTCGATAATCCCCTTCTCTAAAAGTTTATATATCTCCTGCGTCCTATTGAAGGCGGCGAGCTTACTCGACGATTTCCCTTTCGAAGATTTCTTTTTTGCCATTTGATCAGTGACCCAATTTTATGACTTAACATAGTATAAGTATTTATATATTGTTTTTGTGGCGATTTCCACGATGAACTTACCTGTTTAATTGTAAATAAAAACCCCATTTCAAATCCACTACACGCAGCTTCAACATCCTGCGTGTGTACCTGCATGTTGTAGTAGTAGGCCCTACGGGAACATGGCGTGGGGTTATAAAAGCTTTAAAAGCAAGATAGAGAAAAAACGATGATGTCCAATGAAATTCGCGCTTAAATCCTCTTACAAGACCTCGCCAGGGCAGAGGCAGGCGATAGACGAGATCGTGTCAGGTTTTTCACAGTTCCAAAAAGAGACGCTTCTAGGCATAACCGGAAGCGGCAAAACTTTCGTCATGGCAAACGTGATACAAAAGCTCCAAAAACCAACCCTGATAATAGCCCACAACAAGACCCTTGCAGCGCAGCTCTACACGGAGCTAAGCGAGCTCTTCCCAGACAACAGGGTCGAATACTTCGTCTCCTATTATGATTATTACCAGCCCGAATCCTACCTTCCGGCCACAGACACTTACATAGAGAAGGATTCTTCGATCAATGAGCAGATAGAGAAGGGGATTATCGAGAGTGAAGCCCTCCTGAGCACCGCCGCTGACCGCCCGACCGATGACGCGCATGTGCTTGATCTTCTTGAAAGCGCAAATGCGCCAAATGCCCAGACATACAAAAGCTCGCCTAGCAAGTCATCGAAAGGTTCGGGAAAGGCAGGGCATGCGAAAGTGACTAAGCCTTCGAAAAAAGCTACCTCTGCAAAGACGGGGAAGAAGAGCAAGAAGAGATAATTAATCCGCCTGCTTTTCTGAAGCTTTTCCTATTGACAGCCTTACTCCGCCCTGACCACGGGTTATGGTTATGTCAAGATTCTCGCTGCCGAACATGCGCCTTAGCTCTTCGTAGGTGTACGACCCTATGGAGGTCTTGTCCTTGCCTTTTAGGATTTCGGTCCTCTTGGCTTTTAGGTAATCTTTCTCTATTGGGGTGTATGAAAGGTCCAGCTTTGGCGCCTCTGCGCCGTATATGTCGTCTATCCCTAGCTCTATTGGCTTGTAGCCCTCGCTCTGGTATATGAATGGGAGTACGGCCGCAAATTCGGCCCTTGTGTCTGGTATCAGGTTTTCAAGCTTGCCCTGATTTCCCCCTATGACGAAATCGTCGCTATTAAGAAATCCTACGAACACGTCTGCGCCGCGCTCCTTTACCTTGTCCTGCAGCAGCTGCGAGACGAGTCTAAGTATGGTTATTCCAGAATCAGTTCCGAACCTCTGCGCAAATTCGGCTATTCCTTCGACTCTTATCCTTCCAAGCTCATAATTACTGTCGTTGCTCTTTACCGCTTTTTCGACTGCATCCGATATCTTCGCCTCGTTTGGAAGGTCTACTAGTGGGTCGAACTTCTTTCCCTTCTTCTTCAGGAAGATCGTGACCAGGCTCCTGAGCTCTACCGGATCGAAAGGTTTCTTTATGTAATAGTCGGCGCCGTACTTTATTCCCTTGAACCTGTTCGACGTTGGATCCATTGCACTTACTATTATCACTATTGTGTCGCTAAGGCTCGGGGTCTTCTTTATTGTCTGGCATATCTCGAGCCCGTCAAGTCCAGGGAGCATTAGGTCTAGTATGACTAGGTCCGGCTTCTCGTACTTTATCTTCTCGAGGGCCTCCTTCCCATCATACATCTGGGTTATCTCAAAGCCGCTGCCCACGCTTAGCGACATGAGCTTGTTGATGTTCTTGTCATCCTCGACTATGACTATCCTTCTGAGCACGTTCTCGCTCTGCAGGACATAGTATGTAAGTATGCCTCCACTGCTCCTTGACGCAATGGTATTGGCGTCCTCGAGCTCCCTCAGGCTTTTCTTCAGCACGTCCTCGGTGGTGTTGAGCGATGATGCAAAACTCCTGAGCTCGCTGTAAGTAACCTCCTGCCTGTCGTTTATCATTGCAACTATGTCAGGTTTTATATCTGAACTTAGGGAGTCCATACGATCGCCAATTCTAATAGCCAACAAAGAAATAAATAAGTTCTTTATCTTGCTGCTTCCCTCCGGTTCGCAAAAATATAAAAGCTATGCCCATCTTAATATGAAGTATTTAGGTGGATTTGTGCAGTTGGGAATAAAGAGCATCGGGATTATAGTGCTTATAATTATTGCAGTGGTGGCTTACCTTGTTTTAGGGCAGGGAACCTCTACGCTTTCCAGCAAGACTACAGTTTCACTTCCGAGGAATGGAAGCTATAACTTCTACCTTTCAGGAAGCCAAAATGTCTCATCAATCCTTGTGCAATCAATATCTCCTTCAACCGTCACAGTATATCTTGGGAGGACGCCGCTGTTGCTGAACAACATAGCAGTGCTGCACCTATCGCCTGGGATGGCGGATAATGTCAGCCTTGAGGGGTTACAGACCGCAGATCTTAACGTCATGCTTGAATCAGTCACATCTTCTGCGGCAACGATTGTTCTCACTTATGTACCCGTTGGTTTTGGCGTTGGGGTTACTCCGGGGCTAAAGTACATAAGCCTGACCGGATCGCAGCCGGTGCAAGGAGCAACAACCACCGCTGCGCAGGCAACCACTACGGTTACGGCAGTAAAGACAACGACGACGCCTACCGCTACAGTGCAGGCCAATAATAGCCTAGCGGCGCTTGAACAGGTGAATTCATCAAACCTTGGCCAGATGATAAACGGATATAATCTCCTCTTCCAGAAGGATTTCAAGGCCTGTACGCAGAACACATATGGCACGGAGTTTGCAACACAGTACGGCATGGTACCTACAGGAAGTATGAGCTTCTATAATGCCACGCTCCAAGTCCCACAGAAGATGTCAAGCAGCGTAAAACCAGTGGACGCAAGCACATACAACATAACCTATGAGGAAGTGACAGGATCAGGCAACAGAAGATTTGGCACAGTGAGCTACAATTTGACAGGACAGTTCATAGTGACCTCTGTGTTCACCGGTGACTTTGGAAGAAGCTATAGCGCAGTCCTTGTGAACTATACCGTATTGAACAAGTCGACGGACAACTGCGCAACCTACGGCGTTTAGAAGGATTAGGATTGATGCTCGGCCTTATTGTACTTGGCAGTCTTCTTTGATATCTTTGCCTTTATCGGAAGAGTGAACCTGAACGTTGTTCCCCTGCCCACATCCGAGTCCAGTACGTTTATTTTTCCGTTGTGAAGATGCACTATCTCGCTCACTATTGATAGGCCAAGCCCGGTTCCTGAACCTTCCTGCTTGACCATGCCTCGCTTGAGTTGGTAGAATTTCTTGAATATCTTTGGTATGTCGGACTTGCTTATGCCTATCCCTGTGTCAGAGACGTCTACGCAGACCGTGCCTTTCTTCCTTGTGACCTTGACTTTTATGTAGCCCTTCTCCGTGAACTTTAAGGCATTCCCTATAAGATTTGAGAATATCTGTATTACTCTGTTGGGATCTGCAGTTATTTCGGGCACATCGTAGTCGACATCCCATACGAAATCTAGTCCCTTGTTTTTGCACGCCTCCTGAAGCGATTTGATGCTCGGATTGCTCAGTATGTCCTTGAAGTTCACAGGCTGCAGATCAAGCTTTACTATACCTGACTGGAGCTTTGCAACATCCAATATCTGTTTGACCAGCTGCAGGAACCGGTCAGATTCGTCATATATTATCTGTATGTATTCCGTCTGCTCTTTGGATAGGTTGGCGGCATTATCTGTAAGCAGCAGCTTTGAGAAGCCCATTATGTTGGTTATTGGGGTCTTTAGGTCGTGCGAGATGTTATATATGAACTGTGACTTGAGATCGCTCTCGGCCTTTTGTTTCCTGGCATCATCCTCCGCGCGCTCCTTGGCATCCTCCATCTCCTGAAACTTGCGTTTTGTGAGCAGTTCCCTGCACATTATCAGGAACCTTGAAACGTTTCCGTTCTGGTCAATGATCGCTTTTACGGTCTGGTCGCATGGGACCTCGGTGCGATCCTTCATATCCAGCATGCTGACATAGACATCCTTTATGTACCCATTGCTTCTGGCCACTGAAAGCGATGCAGCCAGCTTCTTCTGGCTCTCCTCATCTGCGCACAGCGAGTACACCTGTGTGCCTACAAGCCCATTGCCCATGCTAAAGAGCATCTCCGCGGCGCGGTTGTACGAGAGCACATATCCCGAGGAGTCGACCTCTATCATTGGATCGTTTGATAGCCTGACCACGTCTTGAAGGAGATTGTCCGCGAACTTTGATATGCGCTCATAGTCCTTTGATATTATGCAGTACAGGTCGCCCTTGCTCCGGTATGCAGCCAGGTTTGCATAAAACTCTATCTCATTGCCGAAGTTTAATTTTATCGGCGATGACATTCTGCCGGCGTCCAGCTTCCTCAGTGAATCGGAGATGTTCGCAGGCGATATGATAAAGTCGGTGAATCTCTTTCCTACGAGCATTTCTCCCCGTATTCCGAAGATCGTACCGGATGCGCCGCTGACCCATGAGATGAGAAGGTCCTTGTCTAAAGACATGAAGACGCTTTCGTTACTTCTATCTAGCAGCTTTGCGCGCTCCTCGGCCTCCCTGGACTCACTGACCTCATTTATCATCAGATGAGTCAGGCCATCGCTTATCTTGCTTGGAGATATCTCGAATATCTTGCCCTGATAGAGCTTTCCGGAGGATTCGGTGAGCATGCCCTTTCGGAGGCGGTCCATTGAAGTATTGTCAAGATCGAATATGTCAGAGATATTAGTGCCTGTTAGCTCCTTTTGGCTTCTGTTGAAGTAATTAAGAGCGGACTTGTTTGCCCTTACTATTATGCCTTCTGAGCTTATTAGCATCTGGGGGAGCATGTTGTTGAACGACGCGTCGAAGTACTTGGCTACGCTCAGGCTCTTGTCCCTCTCGAACTTGGACCCAGCCTCGCTGCTTATCATGCTCGATGCTATGGAGAAGAGTAGGTTGTACTCAGGACCGAATCCTTCCTCATCGGTGGACAGGAGAGTTATGGTGCCGAAAGACTTGCCGTCCTTGGATATCGGTAGGATTGCGCAGCACTTGTATCCGCGGTTTCCATAGCTTATCAGCTCTGTTGCCGAGTAGCCACTAAGTCCATTTTCTATGTAGGGCTTTCCGGTGTTGAGTGCGGTTTCTTCTATAGGGCTGAACTGGCGGTTTGATGACGACTCGTTTATTATGGTCTCTGCCATTCCCAACTTTGCCTTTGCATAATCTGCGAACTTTAGCATAAGTTCGCGGTATCCCTGCGACTCGCGGCTAAGCTGAAGAATGTCGATGCTAAGTCTGTCTACCGGAATTGGAGGTCGCATCCCGATCGCATAATAATTAATCCGGCAAACGTTATAAATTTAGTGCACACGGCATGGCCTTGCGGTAGTTTCTTTTGCTAACAAATGGCAACGTTTTTAAATGAGCAGAAATACAGTAGTTCCGTGATAAAATGGCGATACTAAAACAAAACGATCATTCATTCAAGGATAGGACAAGGTATGTCATGGAGGTTCTTGGCAGCAGTCTGACTGCCTATGCAGTTGGAGTTGGTGAAACACTTCAGCTTCATGAATGGGTTGCGGGAAAGTCTGCGCCGAGCGGCATGCAGATGGAGCGGCTGGATCTACTTCATGAAGTAACAGTTAAGCTTCAAGAAAAGGGCGACAGCAAGGCAGTCGTACGCGCCGTGATGATAGGCCTCAGTCCAGAGTTGGAAGACAGACAGCATAAGTCAATAGCAGAATGCATCCACAACTACGGCGGATTTGCTTTGGAGAGACAGGAGATAATGAACGCGGTATACGAGTTCCTTGCAAATGGTTGACAAAGGCTTGAAAGCGTTGAATGAAGTTTCAGCAGTATCCTTGGGTGTGGCGTACATATGAAAATACAGCAGTTATTTGACGGCGTATATAGGGTGGAGGGTAAACTTGCCACGCTAAATATGGTCAAAGGAGTCAGGGTGTACAACGAGGACCTTATAGACGATGATGGTAAGCAGTACAGGCTCTGGAATCCTTATAGGAGCAAGCTCTCCGCGGCAATAATGAATGGTCTGAAGGAGCTTGGTGTAAAGAAAGACTCAAGGGTACTCTACCTTGGAGCAGCTACAGGAACGACCCCGAGCCATGTGAGCGACATCGTTGGGGAAAATGGACTTGTGTTCTGCATTGAGATATCCGAGAGGAGCATGAGAGACCTGCTCAAGATATGCGAAGCCAGACCTAACCTGCTCCCAATACTTGAGGATGCAAGAAACACTGAGAAGTATTCGCAGGATGTCGGGGAAGTTGACATAATATACCAGGACGTGGCTGC
>DAHXKV010000041.1 GCA_027366155.1 Microcaldota archaeon | reverse complement strand
TAATAACTACGTACGTCACTGACAGGATAAAGATAGGCGAAGTTGTATGACAAACGCAAAGCTCGTATTTAACAAGGAGGGCAATACCCTAGACATCTGGTTCGGCAATCCCAAGAAGGAAGCCATCAATGAGGAAACGTCTTTGTCTTTGCTGCTCCTTCTGATCTCATCTGCGTTGATTAGCGCATCCTTGACCAGCTCCTCCTTGCCGGCCATCATCGGGTGCTTGACCGTGATTATGAAGTTCCAGTAGGACTTTGTAACCCTTATCTTTTTGCCTAAAGATGATATTACCTCAAAATGTACATCAGCCATAGTTTAAACTCCGCCATTGTTATTTTTATAGATTCTCTTCCTTAGGCTTAGCGCCTGTTCCAGTGAGAAGGTGTTATCTATCTCCTTGTACAGCTCCTCTTTCTTTGTGGTTATGTAGACCGTGGTGGTGTAAGGAACGGCGTACCTTGCGAACCTGCTGGTCAGCACCACATTCTCATTAGTCTGCTTGGCAAGCGGGTTATGGCGTAGTGCCCAAGGCTATGCGTGGTAAGCCTGTGCAGCGTTCTTGGAGCTCTATCAGATATGGATTCCTCGCTTATTTCGTATATCTCGTCTAGGTCTGCCAACCTCACATAGTGTCTAAACGCCTTCCTTACATAGTTCTGCTCAAGGAATGGCTCTGTCCTGTTGCTATGCTTCGCATCCCTGAAGAAGACATGCCATTCGAGGCTTATATCTCAGCCTTGTGGCTTGAGATGAATGCCATTGTATCTTTGAATAGCTGCATTGGTATAAGTAAAGTGTCAAGAGTACGAGCCTTTTCGGTCTTCAACGTCAGCTCCCTTGTATTGAAATTTATGTGTTTTATGTTTACTCTAACGACCTCGCCTATTCTGAGACCTAGCTGCGCTTGGTAGGAAAATAATAGGCGAAACTTGTCGTTCTCTATCACTTTGAAAAATAGTTGAACTTGGCTTTCCGTGAAAGCCTTTGACAATGAGCCGTACTTTCTAGTCTTTCTTCTTTTGAAACGCCTAACGTACTCTTTTCTAATTGTGGTTGTCAGCTCTTCTAACTCATGTTTTGGAAGATTTGGGAGCGATTTTGTGAGCTCTAGCTTCAAACCTTCGGATTCAGAAACCCGGCTTTTTCTGAACCGTTCGGTCTTTTCTTTCTTTGCTTGCTCCTCAAAACTGAACCCAAGTTTTGTCGTCGTAAAAATGGGTCTGGGGTTGCGGGGATTTGAACCCCGACTTGCTGGTTGCTTCATGTTTTTTCGGACTTCCAGATCCTCATCATAGCGGTTGCTCAAAAATATCAAACATCTGGAGCCAGCCGCGCTGCCAGGTTACGCAACAACCCCGACTGTATTTTATACTTTGCAACAACTAGATTTATATCTTGGCTGGTTTGATGATCAGGGGCGTGCTTTTTGACCTCGGAGGAGTGGTAGTAGACTTTTCAAATGACAATTACTACAAGATGCTTGCAGAGAAGAGCAGAAGCACCCCGGAAAGAGTAAGGGCACTGATAGAGAACAAGCAGCTCATAATGCTTGAGGAAGGAAGATTAAAGACAGACGAGTTTGAAAGACAGATTGCAGGAAGGTTGGGAATTGCAGCGGAGGAAATCAGATGGTACGAATTTTACAAGGAAACCGTAAGGATGAACAGCGACGTGGAGGCTCTGGTCGGCGAGTTGAGGAAGGAGTACGTGACAGCATTTGTTAGTAACATAGACAGATCAAGATACAGCTATACCATGAAGGTGCTGGACTTGGACCTTTTCGACTATAGGTTTGCCTCCTGCAACATAGGGTTCAGAAAACCAGACAGGAGGATACTGGAGTTTGCTCTAAGGCAGATGAAACTGAAGCCGGAGGAGGCAGTCTTCATAGACAACATGCCAGAGAACGTAGAATCAGCAAGGAAGATGGGGATAAACGCATTCGTTTTTTCGGACAGAAGGAGGCTTGACATCGACCTTTACAAGATAGGGCTTTAGTTTTAGAGTTGGGAGTCAAGCTGATTTGCAAATGAGAAATCAAGCATTGAGAGGCCTTTTGAAGAATGCGTCTCAAGCTCTATTACTACAAGGCCGTAGTCATTGAATATAGTAGGATGGTGGCAGAGGGATTCTGCTATCCTTCCAACCATATTTATAAACTCCAGAGCCTCGGCGAAGTTCTTGAACTTGAATTCCTTGTGGAGCCTCCCTTTAGATATGCGCCAGGAGTCCAGTGTCTTAAGCTCCTTGGATATCTCCTCTTCTGACAGTTTTCTTTCGGCTGATGTAGTTTCCAATGCATGCACCGTAACAATTCAGTAATATGGATGCACTACGATTATATCCTTTTCTGGGCAAATAGAAAGGAGGCTATGGAGTTCAGCCACGGCGAGAAGGTAATAATAATACACTTCGGCGAGCTCTGGCTGCGCGGCAGGAACAGGAACATGTACATAAAGGCGTTGTTTGGCAACATATCAAGGGCCATGGTGGGGGAGGATGCAAGGCTGGAGAAGATGTATGACAGGTTCGTCCTGAGACTGGGACGGAAAGCAGACCTTGGAAGCATAGGCGACAAGCTTGACCATACATTTGGCATAAGCAATTACGAGATCACATATGCCTCGTCAAACAGCATGGATGCAATAGAGAAGCTGGCAGGTAAGGTGCTCTCAGAGACAGAGAAGTGCAGCCTGAAGGTGAGCGCCCACCGCTCCTTCAAGGAGCTCCCTTTTGATTCCGCAGAAGTATCAAGCAGAATCTTTGCATTGGCGAAGAAGATGGGGTTCACAATGTCCAACAAGGAATTCTCGAGGGAAATCAGGATAAACATCACCAAGGACAACTCATTTATTTCGATGGATAGGAAGAGGACCCACGGAGGCCTTCCGGTGGGCACGAGTGGAACCGGAATCATACTGCTGTCAGGAGGCATAGATTCCCCTGTAGCTGCATGGTATGCGATGAAGCGAGGAGTTTCGCCTATATACGTCCACATCCACGGATACAGCAACCTTGAAGAAGCAAGGAACTCCAAGATAACCATGATACTCAAGGAGCTTTCGAAATATTCGCATGGCTCGGTGGTCTATTTTGTGCCTTCGCACATATTCGAGATGTCTGCCATGTCCTCGGGAAAGTATGAGCTTGTCCTTCTAAAGTCATTCATGTTAGCCGTTGCCCAGAAAATAGCCAAGAAGGAAGGCGCAAACATGATTTTTACCGGGGAGAGCCTTGGGCAGGTCGCGTCGCAAACCCCTTCCAACATAGCCGCAGAGAGCTACGGGATAAAGATCCCCATATTGAGGCCTTTGATAGGGTTTGACAAGCAGGAGATAATAAGCCTTGCGAGGAGAATCGGGACATACGAGATGTCCATATTGCCGTACAAGGACGTCTGCTCAATAAATGCAAGGAATCCCAAGACCCATACCGAGATAGAGAGGCTCCGCAGGATAAAGAAGGAGGTCAAATTGGGCGTTGCGGTAACAAGAACGCTGAAAGCGTCTGCCAAGGTTGAATTATAAGCCAGTGAAGAGGATACTACAGCTCCGTGCCATGCTGCATGAAATTTTTTACCTTCCAGGTTTCCGCAGAAGGCCTGATGCGCTTGGATATTTCCTGATAGTCCCATTGTGGCGAGAATATCTCTTCAAGGTCCTTTAGGCTTATGCCAGCCTGTCTGCCCTCAAGCATTGAGACTATGTCATTTATCAGTAGTTCAGAAGTGGATGGGCCGGAGGGCTCTCCTTTTATCTCATTACCTGGCGAGCGGAAGGACCATCTGCCCCTCTTTCCGGAGGAGAATTCGGTTTCCGAGTCCATGTAGTCGAGCTTTAAGGATGCACCCGATTCGAATGTGAACACGAATGACTTCGTGTCTTTTTCAGTACCTTTCGCAAGGCTTAACTTCGCCGTAGCGTTTGGGGAGAACCTGTTTCCCGAGACTTCAACCTCGGCGTCTATCCCGGTGGGATTCTCGGTGTCGTACGACTGATTGACTATGTAGGTGTCTACGGACTTAAGCTTCATCCGGGAGGACCCGGCTCCCAGGTAGATTATCTCGAAAGGATGAATCCAGTCCATGAAGAGGCCCCCATTCTTTGGGGAGAAAAGCCATCGTTTCCTCCTGATGTCATCTTCTTTTGTCCGTTCGAAGAATGTAGCCTTCATTGAGGATATTCTCCCGTTTTCCTTAGCAAATCTATCGAGGAGAGAGGAAAGCTCCATCGTAAGGAGCTTGTGGGCATAATGCAGGTGCAGGTATGTCCTCTTTTCTGCTCCGGAACTTTTTATTTCATCTGAGACTCGCATGAATTCCTCCTTGTCAATGCCCCAGGTTTTCTCAGTTACTGTGACCTTGCCTTCGCCTATCGACTGGAGAGTCTGGCGCGCATGGAACTCGTTTGGGTTTGATATGTGGACAGCATCGAGTCCTGAGAAGAAATCCTTCGGTATCTCCATTCCCGGGGTTACCTGGTAGTATGAAGAGGGCTGGAGGCCTATTGCAGAGAGTCTTTCGCGCTTGTCTTCAAACGGCGAGGTGCCTGCGGCTTTTCTTATCGAGATACGGTTATCGGATTTCGCACTGAGGTAGAGCCTGTTGAACCAGTGGCCCGTGCCTATCGCGCCTAGAGAGTAGCTTTCCATGAAGATCTCATTCTGTTTTGATTTCGTGGCCTCCGAATTCATGCCTTAGTGCGGCCAGAAGCCTAAGTCCAAACCGTTTCTCGTCCCTTGATGAGAATCGCTCGAATACTGAGTGTGCAAGCGCGGTCAGCGGTATCCCAGAATCTAGCGCTATCTTGGCTGCCCACCTGCCTTCACCGTTGTCCTCGACATATGGGGAAACAGAATTAAGCGAGGGATCCTTCGAGAGGGCTCTCCCAGTCAGCTCCGTCAGGTATCCGCGGATGACGGAGCCATTCTGCCAGAGAGAGAAGATCTTTTCAAGTTTCAAGTTGCTGTATGGACCTCTGTTAAGCAACTCTGCACCCTCTGCTATCGACTGCATCATCCCGTACTCTATCGCATTGTGCACCATCTTTACGAAGTGGCCGGATCCTGTCGGGCCAGTATACATTGCTCCTCCCGGAACGCTCAGATCTTCAAAAAGCCCCTTGTTTTTCGCATAGATATCTTCATCGCCGCCTGCCATTATGCACATGCCGTTGAGCGCTCCTGAAGGGCCTCCGCTGCAGCCCGCATCAAGATAGGATATACCCTTTGGCTTGAGCGATTCCGACCTGCGCACAGAGTCTAGATACTTGGAATTTGAGCCGTCTATTATTGTGTCTCCGCTGTCCAGCAGAGAGGAGAGAGCAGATATTGCGTTGTCGGTGGGGCCTTCCGCAGGAAGCATCAGCCAGACAGTGCGGGGGCGCTCCAGGCTTGAGACGAGCTCCCCAAGCGACCTTGAGACTGAGGCTCCTTTAGAGGACAGTTCCATGGCAGGGCCGTCTGACCTGTTATAAACAACCAGGGAGTAGCCTTTTGAGAGAAGGTTTATTGCTATGTTTTTGCCCATTTTTCCAAGACCAACCAGGCCTATCTTCTTTTCCATTGAATCGGAATTGATTGTGGTCTTCAATTATTAACGTTTTCCTGGTGGAGCAGGTTACGCAATTACAGGCTCACTGTACCGGTGTTCCGTTGTAGGTTGCAAGAATAGTTATTTCCTGCCTGTTGCTCGGGAGCACTGCCTTTCTCTCGATCCTGAATGTAGGTGAGAGTGCCTTTTCCACCGTTTGCAGATGCTTCTCGGCCTTCCGGTCAATGCATTTTATAGTCATGACCAGCTGAGAGCCCGGCTTGAGCAGCCTAGAGATGCTTACTACCAGTGCGGCCGAACTGCTCGGGGCGAGGTTCATGTCGTTTACTATAAGGTCTGCGCTGAGCTCGCATGCCTCTGTGGCCTCTTCTGCCCTTGCCTTCAGGTGTATTATTCCCGCAGGCTCATCCTTGTTGTGCTTATAGGGGAGTGTTTCCTCCCTTACCCTAATGCGATTTCCCTCCAGCTTCAGGTAGTCCAGGCTGCCTTTGTCCACAGCGATCACGCATAGCCCCTTTTCAGCTAGGAATCTGCTCCAGCCTCCTGGCGCTGCGCCGAGGTCAATCGCAGTCCCTGAGGCGCTTATCCGGAACTCGTCAAACGCCTGGATGAGCTTAAGTTCTGCGCGGCTTATCGCCCCGCGGCTGTACCTGTGGTAATGCCTCTCAGGATTTATGAAGTCACGCTTTAGCATTACGATCTCCATGCATCCGGAGTAGCACCTGCCATTGATCAGCACAAGGTAGAGAAGGGCTTCAGGCTTCTCAAGATTTATCTCATAGCCTTCCGATTCCATCCTGCGCCCCAGGCTGACCTCGATGTCTTTTGCGGAGTAGCCTTCCTTTGAGTTTACATCGTAGCATTCCGCCCTTATCTTCAGGCCCTTCTTTGCCGAGGAGATTGCCGCTTTGGTTATGGAACCCATGTAGTCTTTTTTGCTTATTTGAGATACATCATGCAGAGGCAGCAGCAGGTATGTGAATATTGGGGAGAGCCGTTCAAGCCTTCCCGCAAGGTCTGCTTCGGGAGACTCGATTACCAAGGTGGAGACCCTCTCTTCCAGAATGGAAAAACTGCCTGCGCGGCTTAGCTCCTCTATGCTGCTCTTCCTGAAGCTGTTGGATATTATTGCAAGGTATAGCATGTGAGTACCATTGTTTTTGTATGGGCTTGCTTTTCTGCGCAATGCGGCACAGGTTTGATTGCAGTGGATAGTAATTTATAAGTTAGATTCATATTGATACCTGGTAGTTGTATGCAGGCATCATGGAACATAGGAGAGAAGGCACCTGAGATAAAAGCCAAGGCGTGGTTTCCGGAAAGCGGCAAGATAGGAGAGTTCGACCTTTCAAAATTGGGCGGCAAGTGGGTGATAATCACATTTTACCCTGGAGACTTTACATTCGTATGCGCTACCGACATAGAGGCGTTCATGTCAAGCTATAATGATTTTAAAAGCAATGGCGCGGAGGTGATCGCTGTGAGCACCGACAGCGTCTTTTCGCACAAGGCATGGAGCGATTCGTCCCCGAGGGTCAAAGAGAGCAAGATACCACTTATAGAGGACTTCAACAAGGAGATATCAAAGAGCTATGGGTTCCTGAATCACCAGACAGGGGCTGCCAGGCGCGGAACAGTCATAGTGGATCCGGACGGCGTTGTGCAGTACGTTGCAATACACAATGATGCCCTGGGCAAGGATGTTGAGCACATTTACACCTCGTTTATGGCGCTGAAGTACGTTAGGGACACAAAGACGGAAGAAGGCCATGTGTGCGCCATACCGGCAAACTGGAAGCTGGGCAAGCGTGCACTGGATATAGACATAGTGAACGATATAGGCAAGCTTTAGCAATTGTTACGGAGTAGTACAGAAAAAAGAAAAAGCGCCTGCCGGAAGCCCGGCAGGTTTAGAAAAAGAAGTCAGTAGAGCGTAGACAGGCTTTCCATTCGGAGCGCAGGTGCGCTATGTTCCTCTTCCTTGCTCTTGCTGAATTTCGCCTTGACTCCAGTCACTATAGACATTACCCGAACCTGGTCGTTTAGCTCGGGGATCATCCGCGCGCCGAATATGACATTCGCGTCAGGTGCCAGGTCAGAGGTTACTCCCTCGCCAAGTTTTGTTGCGTCGCTTATGGTGAGGTTGCTTCCGCCAGCAACATGTATGAGAGCGCCCTTCGCGCCGTCATAGTCCACAGTAAGGAGTGGATGCGTCCTGGTTGACCTTACAGCCTGATCTATTCTTCCGGAGCCGTTTCCTGAGCCAATGCTTATCACAGCGGTGCCAGTGTTCCTGACAACGTTCCGCAAGTCTGCAAAGTCCAGGTTTATCAGGCTAGGCAGGGTTATCGTGTCTGCGATGCCCTTGACTGCATTTTCAGTTATGTTGTCAACAAGCTCGAATGCCTTCCCGATCGGGAGATTTGGCACATACGAGAGAAGCTTGTCATTCTCCACCACTATTGTGCAGTCTGCCTGCTTGTTTAGCTGCTCCAGCCCCCATTCTGCTTTCTGCTTTCGGCTCCTTTCCAGAGCAAATGGGAAGGTAACGGTGGCGATCACGGTAGCTCCGCGCTCCCTGGCGATCTTTGCTATTATTGGAGCAGAACCAGTGCCCGTTCCTCCGCCCATGCCCGCGCAGATGAATACGAGGTCGTAGCCTTCCAGTGCCTCATCTATCTCATTCCTGCTGACTTCGGCTGCCTTGGCTGCCACTTCCGGGAACCCTCCGGCGCCGAGCCCCTGGGTGATATCCTTTCCCAGAAGGAGCTTCTTGTGCGCGCTTATCATGTTCAGGTGGCCAACGTCGGTGTTCATGGCGATGGTTGTTGCGCTCTTTATGCCATTTGTGTAGAGGCGGTTGACCAGGTTGCTGCCCTGGCCCCCGGCGCCTACCACCGCAACCTTGGGGGTGTATTGGTCGTAGTCGATGTCGTTCATTCTAAATCATCTCCAGGCCGAAGCCCTGCGAGGATTTCTCCTTGTCAGCAAACTTCCCGAGTATGCTTGAGCCGCTTACTCCAGTTATTATTGCAACTATCTCAAGCTGCCCCTCGTATCCAGGTATTACCCTTGCGCCCCACTTGACATTTGCCTTAGGGTCCATGCGCTCGGTTATTATCTCGCCGGCCTTTATTGCATCGCCAAGCGTGAGGTCTGCTGCGCCCGATATGTGTATGAGTGCACCCTTGGCGTTCTCGAAGTCAACATCAAGGAGCTTGTTCTTTACAACGGACTCTGCAGCGGAGGTTACCTTGTCGTTGCCTTTGCCTGTTCCGACAGAGATGAAGCCTACGTCGCCGCTGCCCATTATCGACCTGACGTCAGCAAAGTCTATGTTGATGAGGCTTGGCTGGGTTATCGTCCATACAAGTCCGCCTATGGCCTTTGCCAGTATGTCGTCTGCTACTGCAAAAGCATCATTCATTGGCAGGTTTGGAACCAGCTTGACAAGCCTGTTGTTGTCAAGTATTATGACGCTGTCTGAATATCTCCTGAGGCGGTTTATGCCTTCTTCGGCCTTTACCTTCCTCACCCTTTCGAGGTCGAATGGATATGTCACCATTGAGACAACTATTGCGCCCTGTTCCTTGGCTATCTGCGCTATTACAGGTATTGCACCGGTTCCCGTTCCTCCACCCATGCCCGCGCAGAGAAATACCAGCTGTGCTCCGGAAAGCACTTCTTCGAGCTGCTGCCTGTCTATCTCGGCGGCCTTTGCGCCTACTTCTGGGTCTCCTCCGGCGCCCATGCCTCTAGTCATCGTCTTTCCTATGAGGATCTTTTTTATCCTGTCGTCAAGTATCTTGAAGTGCTGTGCGTCCGTATTCACTGCAACAAGCTCTGTGCCCTTTACTCCGACACGGATAAGCCGGTTAACGGTGTTGTTTCCCCCTCCGCCGACTCCGATTGTAACAATCTTTATCTGCGGGGTAAACCCTACACTGCTGTTGTCAACAGAGCTGCTGCTTTTTCCTAATAGGTCAGTTCCAAACTCTACCATCTGATCGCCGGTTAGTTAGTTTATGATTATATTTATAAACTTTTCGCATGTTGGATTATTAGCGGACGTAAAGTTTTTGCATAAAAACAGGCCGTTTGGCGGGCTTTTTTCCTGCCGCATACGACTATTTAGGTTTTTTCCTGCCAATTGTCTCATTATTGAACACTCTCCGTGTCGGATTTTGATGGATGGAATATCGTGTAGCAGGCTCAGCAAGTCATACGGAAGGAGCAAGGCCCTAGACAGAGTCAGCTTTTCAATACCACATAACGGAATTTTTGCGCTTATAGGCAGGAACGGCGCAGGCAAGACAACACTTACAAGGATCCTTGCTACTGAGCTGATGCCGAGCTCCGGGAGCGCGACGGTTGACGGTCTTGACGTCGTAAAAGATGCGGTGGAACTGCGGGAGGAGATAGCTGCCCTGCCTCAGGAGGCGCGGGCGATCTCGTGGATGACGCCGAGACAGACAGTGATATCATACCTTATGTACAGGGGCCTCGGATATGGCGAGGCAAAGGTTGCCTCTGATGAGGCAATTTCTCACGTTGGCCTCGAGGGGCATGCCAACGTCCTCAACAGCAAGCTCTCCGGAGGGCAGAAGAGGAAGGTGCTTCTTGCATCGGTGCTGGCGTCAGGGGCAAGGATAATATTTGTTGACGAACCGACGACAGGCCTTGACCCCATATCCAGGAGCGAGATCTGGAGCATACTCGTCAGGCTGAAGAAGGAGCGGCTCATATTCCTTACCACGCATTACCTCGAGGAAGCGGAGAAGCTGGCCGACAAGATAGGCATACTGGACAACGGCAAGCTGAAGGCCGCAGGCAGTCTTGACGAGATAAGAAAACTTGTCAAGTACCAGTACAGCATAAGGGTGTTGCAGAAGGACAGGAAAACCGGCATAAAGGAGGGCGAGGAAATCGTTGGAGAGGACGGCTATGCACAGATAATGACCACCGAGAAGGAGGCCTACGGGCTCTCCACCGGGTTCATTAAAGATAGGGTGAAGTTCTCAATAAACCAGGTCTCTCTCGACGATATCTTTTACTACATAGTGAAGAAGCCTCTAAACGCAGAGGAGGAGAAGGAGGAGGGGGAGTGGTGATATAGTGGGAAGAAGAATAAACCAGATAAATGCCTCTATACTCGTCAATGCAGTATACGCCATGCAAGGCTATCCAGCAATGCTGATAAGCAACCTGCTCTCTCCGCTTTCCATCATAATAATTGTTTCGTTCGTCAGCCACGGCATGCTGACGAGTATCGCGATAGCGGGAGCATTCATGACGCTGTTCGTTGGCGGAGGGCTCAGCATACAGGCAGATCTTGCCCATCTCAAGAACGATTTCAAGTTCCAGGACATGATAGTCAGCTCTCCAACCGGTGCCCTTGCATATCTGGTGGGCATGGCCTTATCTGAGCTCATATTCATACTGCCTTCGCTTACGGTACTGATAATACTGGCTTTCCTCTTTCTCCATGCCAGCCTCTCCGCAATGCTCGTGATTGTGGTGGTGCTGGCCCTTATGTACACGTTCGCAACTGTTTTCGGCTTCTTCCTCTCTACAATCACTACAGATGTCCTCCAGAGCTGGGCTTTCAGCGGAATACTCTCAATACTGCTGACAACAATACCCCCGGTTTACTATCCGATAACGTACATACCGCTTCCATACAGGTACGTTGCCTATATCTCTCCGACAACGTATGCGGCCGGCATAGTGCAGAATGCACTTGGCTTCCTGCCGCTCCCCCCAACAACGCTCGCTGCTTACTGGGTGATAATAATAGCGGTGGCTTTGGCGCTGTTTGCGGTTGCAATAAAGAAGAATAAGTGGAGGGACGCCTAGGCTGCTACTTGGATTTCTATGCCTCGGCACTACTAAACCTAACAGAGCGCTCCAGTGGAGAGATTGAATCCTTGATCCATTCTGCACTCTCGGATAAAGCCATGCAGACTTTGTTTTCTATCTTATCTAGGCTCTTCGTAAGCAGGAAGCCGGCTGTGGCATTTATTCCGCCGCCGTTTATCGCCAGGACAAGGCATATCCCCCATGCAGCCATATAGGATTTTGAATTTGAATCTGCCCACTTCCCAGGAATAGTGATTTGTATATGGACGGTGTTACAGGCTGGTCCTCCCCGATATCTCGAATTTTATCCAGGCAAATAGGTGACAAAAGTTGCAGATGGTGTTTTGAAAATTCAGATGCTCCCGCATGCTCGCCTATCGACGTCAAGGTTGTTTCGCGCGTCTCAGTGCCGCAACTGCTCCCTGGATGGCATTAGCTGTCTTCCACCTTTGTCTTCTTCTGCATCTTGAACATTTCCAGTATTTCCTTAGTGGTTGTCGCTTCCTCGGAGCTCTTGTCATTCCTTATTCCGTTGCTTATTATCCGGGGAAACCTCAACGCATAGCCCGTTTCAACGCCTCCCTCGCCGACAGACCTGCCGCACGTGTGCATGGGCGATCGGGTTATCTCGTCGGCATTAACCGTGACGACGTATTTCGGCTCGACCCAGAAGTCGGGGGTTATGAGTGAGTCGACTCGCGCCGGCTTCTTCGGCACTCTTATCTTGTCCAGCGTCTCCTTGAAATTCTTCATGTCTTCCTCAGTAAAGCCGGTACCTATGCGCGTTATCGTTTCGAATGTGTCCTTGGAATCGTTGTATGCAGCGGCAAGCAGTCCGCCGAAGCCGAGCTCCGCCCTCTGGCCCCTGCCCAGGTAATAGCCGACCACAACCAGATCAAGGGAATCATCAAGCTTGTTTTTGTAGCTGCGCTTCATCTTTATCCAGCTGAACTTGCGTGCGCCGGCTATGTAGGGTGCGTTCAGGTCTTTTGCCATAACACCTTCCAGACCCTCGCTTATTGCGTCGCTGAAGATCCTGTCCAGTGCCTCCGGAGAGGTAACTATGGACATCTCCGAGGTGCGTATTACGCCATTGCCCTTTATGATGGAGTGCAGCTTTTCCCTTCTGGCAGCATATGGCTCGTGTAGGTAGCTTTTACCGTCGCAGTACAGCAGATCGAAAGAGAAAAGGTAGAGCGGGAGCTCCTTGCTTTTTTCCTCGATGCCGTGCTTGCGCTTCCTGGTGGCCGTTTCTTGGAAGGGATGGAATTCACCAGTATACGGGTCATATGCTATGGCCTCGCCCTCTATTATCGCCTTCTCGGCGTCAATCTCGTGCAATGCTGCCCTTGCAATCTCCGGAAACATTTCGGTGACGACCTGTAGATTCCTGGAGAAGATTGCAACCTTCTTTTTTTTCCTGTTCTGCAATACTACCTTGGCAAGGTTCTCGCTGCCAGAAAGCGTGTTTACTATATCCTG
>DAHXKV010000040.1 GCA_027366155.1 Microcaldota archaeon | reverse complement strand
TAAAACCAATACCAATAACAAGGAATATGCAAATGAACTGGAAGGATTCTCTCCAGTAAGGGCAGAAACCGGCAGCGTGAAAATAATAGCGACTGAAAGGGGTCGTCAAGAAGTCCTGGCAGTAAAAAAGGCCATTGAACTAGAAGATGGCAGAACCACTGCGATTATTACAAGGTCGAACGGTCAGATACTCTCGATATCAAAACTCCTGGATTCAAAAGGCGTAAAGTACTCTACAACGATAAGCAATGCAACCTCGGCCGAGGCCAAAAGCAGCATAGTAACATTTCTGAAGGGACTTCTATATGATGAAAGCAGTACAATAGTCAATTCATTATTCACCCCTTTTGCCGGTGTCAGGCTGAAGGAAGCCTTTGAGCTATCCCAGTTGTACAATGATGGGAAACTGAACGAGAAGGAGCTGCATAAGAAGGCAGAATCCTTCATGAAGATCAGGGAATCGGCCTTCTCAAAGCCCAATTTGATGAAGATATTCGATAATATCGTATTGCCCATAAGCGTCTCTGTAGGAAAGGATTATTACATAACTGCAGTCGCGATAAGGAAGAACATTTCTGAGTTCTTCGATACCCTGAGTACCCCTCAGATAGCAGACCTATTCAACTATCTTGACGTGACCGAGGAAAGCTACGAGCCGATGAGCAAGCAGGAAAAGCTGGTGCTAACCACTGTGCATAAATCCAAAGGGCTTGAGTTCGACAATGTGATATACGTTCCAAGGACATCAAAGAACTCATTCGGTTTCGTCGATGCAGTAGTTTACGGAATAATAAAAGGCTCAAAAGGAATAAACATAAAAGAGGAGCTTGAGGAAGAAAACCTCCGTGTCGACTTTGTTGCATTTACAAGGGCACGAGACAACCTCCTGATAATAACCAACAATAGCAACAATTCTAATTATGCCTTGGGCGGTGCCGAAATTATAAAAGACGAATCCATCGAGGATGAGCCAGAGCCCATTTCAAGGAAGTATGACGAAGCCTACTCTCTCTTTGTGAATAAAAGATACGAGGATGCCAAAAAGGCGATCAGTTCAAAGGACATGTGGCTGAAGAATTACATAAAAGACTATTTCGCGAAAACCAACAGGCTTTCATACACCATGATAGAGAGCATAAATGACCCATTCAGTTTCCTCAAGTACAATATACTGAGGCTACATGACGAAAGCACTGCGCTTAACCTAGGCAACATGGCACACCAGCTTGCAGAGAACCGGTTTAACGGAACACTGAAAGAGGATGCGCTCAAGGATTCCGAGAAGCCATATTTTTCCAACATAGCGGAACTGGACAAGGAGATCTGGCGCAACCTCGCCGCCAAGCAGATAGGTGCAGAAATTGAAATAATCCTCCCGTTAGAAAGCCTCATGGAAGATGGAAGTGCACCTAAGGGGATGGAGTTCAAGGCCAAAATCGATGCAGTATACGAAAAAGCGAACGGATACCTGGTACTTGACTATAAGACTGACAAGACTGATGAGAACGCAGCAAACCACAGGAGGCAACTTGCAACTTACAGGAAACTCTACTCGCTTGCAAACAATGTCGATGAGGGCAAGATAACAATCGCACTGGGATTTATAGCCTTGAGGGGGAAAATCAACACCGGCAAGCTTGACTGGAAACTCGACCTGCAGCAGCCAAAGCCGCAGCAGTATGGCACTGTTATTAAGCACATCAGGAACTTCCTCGAATACAGGGACAATCCCGAGCTGTTTATAAATGAGCTTCTGGAGCAAGAAGATCAAGGCCCTCTTCACCGATCTGTGAAACAGGATCTTTCTCCTGCGGCATAGGCAGGAAAAGCGGCGCCGGTCCAGGATTTACCATGGAGAATACAAGAGACGCAAGGTAAAGGCATTTTGGAATAATGCCGGTAATGGGGGTAAGGAGAATCGAACTCCTGCTTGCAGAATGTCAATCTGCCGTCCTACCACTAGACGATACCCCCTATTTTAATTATCTCTCCATCGTGTGCCACTTTGGTATTCTTGAAAACCGAAGAGGCCTCTATTAATAGGGGCTCAGTTGTTTTGAATCTTGTGCTTATGTGCACCAGCACCAGCATTTTCGCTCTTGCATGCAAGGCGACAGTGGCCGCCTCTTTCGCCGTTGAATGCTTTCTTTCCAGCGCCAGCTTTCTGTATTCCTCAGTATAAGAGGATTCATGTATAAGAAGGTCAGCGTCCTTTGCAAACTTTTCTGTATTTTTCGAAGGCCTGCTGTCTGCCGCGTAAACTATCTTAAGGCCCTTCACCGTGCTTGTTACGCTCTTCAGGCTTACTACCTTGCCTTTTATCTTCAGCCTTCCTCTCTTCCCTATCTCGGAAAACATACTGCCTGAGATTCCGAGCCTCTTTGCCTTTTTGGCGTCAAACCTGAATCTCTCCTCTTCCTCAAAAGAGTATCCGCTGCACGGTATCGTGTGGTTGAGCCTGAATGCACGCACATGGAATCCTCTGCCCACGTAAATCTTCCCGGAGCCCACCCCTGTTATCCTTACCTCGTACCCTATCATGGCCTTGTCGAAAGCAACCAGGCTTCTGACTATCCTCTCCTGTCCTTCCGGGACGAATATTTCTAGCGGATCCTTCCTGTTGCTAAGGGCCAGAGTTCTCACCAATCCCGCTATCCCTATTACGTGGTCTCCGTGCGCATGGCTCACGAATATGGCCTTGATCCTGTATGCATTTACTCCGTACCTGAGCATCTGCATCTGCGTTCCTTCCCCACAGTCAAAGAGAAAGACTTCCCCCTCACGTCTGAGCGCGACGCATGGCATCTGCCTCTCCTTTGCCGGAGAAGAGCCTGAAGACCCAAGCACAACAACCTCTATCATCTGCTACTCTACCTCTATCCTGACTACCTTATTCTTAAGGTCAAGCTCTTTTATTACTATGCCGGGGAAAATCCCCCTGACCTCGTCTAGCGTTGCGTTCCTGTGCCTCTTCAGGTAATCTATTACTGTGTTTATCTCATGCATGTGCGCAAAAACCGTCCTTCCGGAATTCGAATAATACTCAGCCTCCGTGTTGGCGATCACAAGGAGCCTCTTCTGCTCCTCAATATTCGCCCTTGTCTTTTCCACCAATTCTATCTTTTCGGTGTCTGCCCTGATTACCCTACCCTCCGCATAGATGCTGTCAAGCAGTAGGTTAAGGCTCTCATACTTCTCGATCTCTAGGCCATCGTACCTCCTCACCCCGGCTATGGCGTAGTCCTTGATCTCACTGTTTTCTTTGTAAACCCTGGGCTTCTCCTCCTCTATCCTCATGAAAAAAGCGACAATCTCCCTGGCAATCGCCTTCAAGTCGGCCTCCTCGGCCATTGTCTTTGCCGGATCCATTCCTGCCCTCAATATTATGTCCTCCAGATATAGCGGGCCTATGTTTATCCTGTCCCCGAGAAACCTTATCAGCTTCTTCCCCGATGGCACATTCTCCATAGCCTTCAATGCCGCTTCTTCTGTCGGGTTCTCGAAGCGGAATGGCGAGCCTTCCGGAAGGGAATAGTGGTTTCCGATGGCTATGCTCCTGCCCTTGTATCTTATTCTCTTGTAGCATGCCTCTATTACGCCATCGCTGTTGATCAGTATGACATTCCCCTTGCCGTACATCTCTATCAGGAGCCTGAATCCATCATTGCCGAACTCCAGCACTATTATCCTGTCGGAGCCATACTGCCCAAGCGAGGTAAGCAGCGAGTTCTCTAGCCTCTTCCTTATGCTCATCGCAAATGTGGTTGCCTCATCGGCCTCCTCGACGAGCGAGGTCTCGTTAAATGTGGAAAGCAGAGAGCAGTATATGTGCAGGTTGCCTGCCTTGTTGTAAAAAAATATCCTGAAAGAGCCGTTTCCGAAGTCGTAGAACTTCCTCAGCCTAGAGCCCTCAACCTTAGTGTGCAATTCCCTGACTGCCCTCGATATTTCTATCGAAGCCATCTCGCGCATCCTCACTCAACCTTTCTTCTTTTTCAGCCCCTCTTCGTGTATGGCCTTTGAGAAGAGGGCTGCCTGGGCTCTCGGATTCCTTGATTTCTCTATTGCAGTGCCTATCTGCACCGCATCCGCACCGCTCCTGACTGCGCTAGCGACATCCTCAATTGTACGCATTCCCCCTGCAACAACATATGGCACAGAGATGATGCTCTTCACCGCCCGTATCATCTCCGATGGCATGCCCGAATTTCCTTGCAGCTGGGGATTTGATCCGACATCCGTTATTATGATTCTGTTGCCCAGATATTCTCCTGCAAGGGCAAGCGAAGCGGCTCTTTTCGGCTTCTCCCTGGGAACCATGTTTGCGTCTCCAACCCATCCCACTGTCCCTCCGGGCTGCACCACTATGTACCCGACAGGAAGGGGCTCTATCCCCATGCCTTTGACCACAGGCGCGGAGAGCATCTGTGCCTGGGTTATCCAGTACGGATTCCTTGCATTGAGTAGTGACATGAAGTAAACTGCATCTGCATACTTTGTTATGGTGGCTATATTTCCAGGAAAGAGGACTACAGGCACCTCAACGCTCTCCTTTATGTTCTTTGTCACGCTGTCTAGAAGCTCTCCCTGTGCGCCTGTGCTTCCGCCGACCAATATTATATCAGCGCCGCCTTCCGACGCTGCTTTTGCAGTTGAAACTGCAAGCTCTGGCTTCTCGTAATCTACTGGGTCCACCAGCATGAAGAGCAGAGAGCCCCGTTCATCGAGTTTCTCATGTATGTATTTTTCTACCTTTCCTATCTTCATCGTTGCACCTTGAATGCGATTATATCATGTGCACTGCATGAATATAAATGGTCTGCATCCTCAACATTCAGCGTTTACCGTATGTGAAATCGCTAAGCATCTTGCCTGCGCTGCTCTCTACGCTCTCCCTCGGCGCGAACCCCAGTTCCTTCCTTGCCCTGCCTATGTCGAGTATCCTGTCGCTAGTCATGAACCTCATCTCGTCGCGTTCCAGCCCGCTGGCCTTTGCGACTATCTTTGCAAGCACGGTGCTGATGTGTCTCTCAGGCCTTGGCACTCCGAGAAGATCTGCTCCAAGCCCAAGGAGATATTCCTGGGTATACTCCCTGCCGTCTCCTATATTGTAAGCACGCGATCCGCTGATCCTCTTACGCGCAGCGAGGAGGAAGGATTCAACGGCATCGTCCACATGCACCATTGCGAGATGGTTCTTGCCGTTTCCTATCACATATGCCTTTCCCATTCTTATTACCTCGAACACCTTGAAAAACGAGGATTCGAATCCCGGCCCGTATATGGATGCCAGCCTGAGCATTGCCGAAGTTATCGTTGATTCCTCAAGCTTCTTCTCTGCCATCGCCTTGCTAAGGCCATAAGTGTCAGTGGGCCGTGGCTCATCCTCCTCCTTTATGGGTCCTCTCCTCCTCCTTCCATAAACGTTCGCGCTGCTGGCGTAGATCATCTTCTGTACGCCAGCCTCCTTCATGGCATCCGCCAGATTCATTGTGCCTGTCACGTTTGTTCCAAGTATGGTCTTAGAATCAAACCTGCTCTGGCTGAGTATGCCTGCCGTGTGGAATACAATCTCCACGCCATTGCATGCCTTTCGAAGGGATTCACTGTCGAACATGTCTCCTTGAAAGGGCACTGTTCCAGCGACAAGCCTGGAGACGCCTTCCTTGGTCCTGACAAGTCCTCTTACTGTGTATCCCTCCTCAAGAAGCCTTTTTGAAAGTGCTCTGCCGAGCCTGCCTGTGCTGCCTGTCACCAGCACCGTCTTGCCTCGCTCAGGCATTCATGCCACCTGCCCCTCCCCGCGCAGAAGGCTCTCAACTATAAAATGGGTCTTCCCTTCAGGCACAATTTCCATGGCATAAGATGTCCAGTCCTTGCCAAAAGGTATGCTAACGCTTATCCTGTTGCTGCGTTCGAGCAGTTTCCTCAGCCTCTTCCTGTCGTGCCCCAAGCCGAACTCCATGACTACCTGTTTCTGTACCTTCTGGAGTTCCTTGCCAACAAGCTTCTCGGGTGGGTGGTAGAGCACCACCGTGCTTGCATGCGCACACGCAAGCCTCACCGCGTCGGCCATGGCCTTCAGCTCGCCCATGTCTTTATCGTCAAAAATAATCTTAACCGCTTTTATATGCCACTTGTCCACAAGCTCGGCCACCTTCCCATACGGCGCAGCTATCCCGAAGCCTTTTGCATGCTTGTGCTGCTTAGCTACCGTGGCCTCCTTCTGGCTTCCGTTGATTGCAGCCCAGATAAACACGCCGTACTTGTTTCCCGCGTCTATTATCTCGGAAAGATTTCCAGAGGCAAATTCCTCGTCTATGGCGCCGCCTATCTGGCCTATGGGTATCTGGACCACCGACTTAAGCCCCATCCTGGATATCCTCCTTATCAGCTCTATGTAGGTGGTCGTAACGTAGCGTGCCTTGACCTTTGTCTCGACCCTGCCGCTAAGGAAGACTATCGAGGCCAGCATGTTATTCTTGTTGAATTCCTGCACCTTCACTATCGCAGAGTTCATCGTAGTACCTGCCACATGCTTCTTTATGAGCCTGTAAACGAGTTTCTCTACAAGTGAATCTTCATTCAAAGGGATCACTCATAAATACTAGAATACCAAGATTTATAATTGGTTTCATGCTGTATCTGGGAGAGGGCGATGGGACCGGCGGCCTCCTTAAGGAAAACCCTGAAGACTTTGTGGTAATGGAAATAACCTCAAAAGGGAAGGTCCTCGAGCTCAACCGCAAATACGCCTGCTCGGAGCTTGGGGAAACGGAGGAACCCTCAGGCGCATTCACCACCTTCATACTCCAGAAAAGGAACTGGGAGACTATAAAGGCAGTCACTGAGATAGCCAAGAAGACAGGGCGTGGGAGGAAGTCGGTAAGCTACTCCGGAACAAAGGACCGGAAATCGGTCTCAGTCCAGCTTGCCTCAATCTATGGAGTGGAGCCTGAATCCGTAATGGCAGTGCGCCTTCCAGAAATCTCAATAAACGGGGCATGGAAGAGCAATGGGACAGAGCTCGGCTCCAATCTGGGAAACCGTTTCTCAGTCAAGGTACGCGAAGCCACACGCCCTGGCAACGCAAACCGCATAATAGAGAGCCTCGCCGGGGTCTTCCCAAACTATTTTGACAGGCAGAGGTTCGGATACCGGCTGAACAACCAGAGGGTAGGCATGGCAATACTCCGTAACAGCCACGAGGAAGCCGCAATGGAATTCCTCACCTACACCGGAAACGAAACCGATCCTGAATCGAGTGAGGCGCGTTCCAGGCTCCTTGATGAGAGGGACTTTTCGAAGGCACTTGGGTATTTTCCCAGGCACCTCCGATACGAACGGATAATGATAGAGCACATCTCCAGGTATAATAATTTTGCAAATGCGCTGCGCAGGCTTCCGCGCGGGATCCTCCTGATGTTCGTGCACTCAGTTGAGGACCTCATATTCAACATGGCGCTTGAGCAGAGGGTAAAAGACAGGAATTTCAATTCTCCGGAAAGCTGCGGCGCGGATGCGTACGGCTTCCCGGATCTCTCCACGACTGTTGCAAGCCCGGGCCGCTTCCCCCTCGGATGCCTTGTAGGCTACGAGACCGATGAGAGCCTAATAAGCGAATACGAAAAGAGCGCAATGGAATCTATTGGGCTGTCCAGGGAGTCTTTCAAGATACGGAGCATGCCTGAGATAAGCATGAAAGGCGCCTTCAGGCCGCTTCTCTCCCCGCTCCTCGGGCTGAATGTTTCCGGCTCGGAAGACTGCATCTCGCTGGAATTCTCGATTGCGGCAGGTTCCTACGCGACCATCTTCCTCAACGAGATAACAAGAACGGGCGGCATGGAGCTGAGCTCCCTCCTCTCCTGACACGTAAAGTATTTTATCTTTGCCTCTACCATTAAATAAGGTGGAAGAATGTACGGAAACGAGCAAAAAGGAAACAACATCTGGGACGATCCTGAACTATTCAAACCTAAGATTGCAGTCGCAGGCGTAGGCGGCGGGGGGAACAACACAGTCCATCGGCTAAACGTCATGGACATAAAAGGCGCAGAGCTCTTCGCCTTTAACACCGACGGGAAGCAGCTTGCCATGCTCGATCCGAAGATAAACCGGGTAATGCTCGGCAAGGAACTTACGCGGGGCCTCGGCGCCGGAGGCTTCCCGGAAATAGGCGAGAAAGCTGCAGAACTCTCCAGGGCAAGCATAGAGGAGCTCATGTACGACAAGAACCTCGTCTTTCTTACTGCTGGCATGGGCGGAGGCACGGGAACCGGCGCTGCGCCGGTGGTTGCCAGAGCCGCAAAAGATGCCGGCGCCACTGTGGTCGGCATAGTAACAATTCCATTCTCGCTAGAGCGTGTTAGGCTTGAGACTGCAAGGAAGGGAATAGCAAAGCTAAGGGAAAACATAGACACGCTAATCATAATAGACAACCAGCGCCTCGTAACGCTCTATCCAAACCTGCCAATAGAGGAGACTTTCAAGCTTGCCGACGAGATAACGGCAAAGGCGGTAAAGGGCATAACCGAGACGATAACGCAGCCGAGCATGATAAACATAGACTTCGCGGACATACGCAACATAATGCGCGTAGGCGGCGTCTCGATGATAAGCGTGGGTCAGGGCCAGGGCCATGACAAAGTGCGCGATGTTGTATCGAGCACCCTCAACAACAAGCTCCTCGATGTCGATTACAGGAATGCCAAAGGAGTCCTGCTCCACATATCCGGCGGCGAGGATCTTACTCTAGGAGACGCAAACCAGATAGGCTCTAAGCTTACTGAAACTGTTTCCCCAGATGCAAGCATAACGTGGGGCGCCAGGCTCATGCCCGGAATGGCAGGAAAGGTTGAGGTCATAGGCATATTCACCGGAGTCTCCGGGACCTCGGTGCTCGGCTCCATTCCGAGGGACAGCAATGAGACGATGGAAGGCCTTGACTTGATATGAGCAATCAGGAAGCATAAGGGCTATAGCCTCTCTACTCTTGTTTCCTCTGCGGCTTCCTTGTTTCTCCCGAGGAGATAAACCTTTGCGTTTGAGACCTGCCGCAGCTGCTCGTCATGCGTTATTATGAAAACCTGCTCTATTATGCTCGGCAGCTTCTCATTGAAGACCTCTATGAACTTGCCTATTCCCTGCCTGTCTATGTTGTGGGTGGGTTCGTCCAGTATAAGCCACTTCAGATTCGGCACCAGCACAAGCGCAAAAGCGACACGCATCGCAAGGCAGGCAATGCTCCGCTCTCCACCGCTGGCTACCGCGTTGACAGCCTCCCAGCTCTCCTTCCCGTTCCTCTGCGTGGAAACCATAAGCACATAATCCTCCTCCTCTGCGCTGAGCCTGACTGCAGCATAATCGCGGTAAGGATACAGCTCAGGCCAGATTTCAAGCATTACTTCATTGACTGCGCCTATGAGTCTCTGCCTGAGTTGCGACTGCGTCTCCCTGAGCGCATCTCCAGCCTATTCATGTTCTCTATCGCCTTTTCCTTTGTGCGCAGGTCTTCCTCGAGCTTGGCAAGGCGCTCAAGCTCTGCCTTCTTCTCTGCAAGCTGCCTGGATCTCTCCTTTATCGAGCGCTCAGACGACTCAAGGGCGGCACGCCTGCCGCTCACTTCCGATGAGATGCGAGTGAATTCTTTCTGGAGGATGTCCAGCACCGCATCATCTGCCGCAATTTCTGAAATCTCCTTCTCTTTAAGAAGCATTTCTGCATTAAGCTTTTCTATCTCCCTCGAATACGCCATCTTTCTTGTTATCGCATTTTTCGATGCTTTGAGCTTCTCCAGCTGTGCAGTGCTCTCCGAGATCTTTATGGACAGGGCATCTGCGTCCTTTCTTGCTGATAAGCTTTCTGCCTCGCAAGCCGAACAGTCGGATTCAGCAGCCCTCATCCTCTCCTCGAGGTTTCCATATGCCTTGAGGCGTTCCGAGCTAACTTCCCATGTGTTTATCTGCTTAGTCATTTTAAGCAGGGCCTCCCGGGCTGCCTCGCCCCTCTTCCTGAGTTCCTCCGCTGCCTTATCAAACCCTGCAACAAGCGACTTTCTTGATGAGATGAGCTCCTGCCTTTTCTTCTCCCCGAGCTCGCTCTCGCAGAGCGGGCACTTTCCGAAGTGCTTCTCCAGTTCTGCAGCCCACTTAAGCGCCTCGTTCCTCTGCGCCTTGAGCGCTGCAAGTTCTGATTCCGTCGCATCCTGCTCCCGCTTGAGCCTTGCAGCCTCTGTCTCCATTGCATTGGGGTCCATCCCCCTGACTCTCTCGACTATCCCGTTCCTCTCGGCAATATTTTTTGAAAGCGTGGAGATGGCCTCGTCAGCCTTTCCTTTCATGATCTGCGCGTTCTGCAGCTTTCTCATGGCGGCCTCGCTGCTCTTCCTAAGCTCCGCATGTTTCTTTTCGGCATCTTCCATCACGGCGCCTATCTCTTCTATCGTAAGCCTATTGTCTTTCTCTATCTCCTCTATCTCTCTCTGCATCACTGAAATCCTGCTTCTGATCACTGTTGTCTCACCGGAGAGCGCCGTCTTTCTTGCAACTTCTCCCTTTGCCTTCCTGAGTTTATCCTGTAACAATAAAACCTCCTTGCCCAGTGCATCTATCTCCCTGCGTGCAGTTTCCGTCTGCAGTTCAAGGCTCTGCAACTCTGCACCTACCTCCTTCACCTGCTTTTTTTTGCCCTCGATATCCATGCCTTCGATCAACTTCCTTGACTCCCCGGCCATCTCCCTTAATCTGCTTCCTATCCTTACCACATTCTCGTTTGCAGATACGAACCTGTCCAATCCGAGCATGTTGTCTATAATCCTCTTCCTCTCCCCGGGGTTCAGCTCCAGGAAGTAGTCAAGCCTGTTCTGTTCTGAGTAGACTGCCCTTGAAAAGAGGTCGTAGTCCATCTTGAGCACCTTCTCAACCTCCTCTGTAACTCTTTTTGGCTGCGACTGCATGTACACCCCATTCTTCTGCAGTGTTGCCTTTCCCGGCCCGTTTAGCGTTATCTCGCGCTCAACCACATATGCATCGCTGCCAGAAGAAAAACATATCCTGATACTGGAGCTGCTCTTCTGGTCAGGCCTGTTCCTTATCAGTTCCTCCACACCAATCCTTCTGCTCTTTATCGCCGAAGATGTGCCATAGAGCCCGAAGGAGATTGCATCCACCACCGAGCTCTTTCCTGCTCCCATATGTCCTATTATTATGTTTGTCCCTTTGGCAAAAGAGAGCGTGGTCTTACCATGAGTCTTCCAGTTTGTCATCTCGACCTCGTTTATCACGGTACCACCTCTGATTAATCCATTCTAAACTATTTATTACTTTCCGGAGCGCTCACAGCCAGAATTCCCCGCCAAGGCACATGTGCCTAATGCACGAGGCGCAGCGAACTATTTATAATATCTACCATACAATATAACTCGGTTATAAGGTTTGTTGATGTTTGACGGATACGAAAAGGCATACAAGGAGGTAATACCTGCGGCAAGAGCTGCGCTCATACAGGAACTCAAGACCAGGTACAACATAAAGGAAGAGGCCATGTCTGAATACCTGGAAATGACGCAGGCCGCAATAAGCAAGTACATCAATGGAAAGTACTCCGACAGGGTAAAAAAGATCCACGAGATGGTAGACAAGCAGATAGTGGAAGCCTACGCTAAGAAAATAGTCGAGGGAAACCATACGCTGACAAACAAGTATCTCTGCACCATATGCAGCAAGATGAATGGTTTCAACTGCAGGTTTTCAACGGCAGAGAAGTGAGTGGAATGGTAGACCAGCAAGTAGCAAAAATAGTCGCATCTGAAGAATACCGGGAGAAGTACGGCTTCACCTCAAACGTCGAATATGAGGAATTCCACAAGGGCATAGACGAGGAGACGGTTAGGAAGATATCAAAGATCAAGTCAGAGCCTGAATGGATGCTGGAAAAGAGGCTAACTGCATTCAAGATATTTCTCCAGAAGCCAACGCCCACATGGGGTGCCGACCTCAGCAGCATAAATTACGACGACATATATTACTACAGGCAGCCTAAGGGGAAGGAGGCAAACAAGTGGGAAGATGTCCCCTCAGACATAAAGAAGACGTTTGAGAAGCTCGGCGTTCCCGAAGCCGAGGCCAAGTTTTTTGCAGGCGCAGAGGCGCAGTTCGATTCGTCAGTAGTATATTCGCACGTAAACAAAGAGCTCGAGCGCCAGGGAATAATATTCACCGACACCGACACCGCAGTCAGAAAGTACCCTGAGCTCATGAAGAAATATTTCGGTACCATAATACCTCCCACGGACAACAAGTTCGCAGCGCTAAACACTGCGGTCTGGTCCGGAGGGTCATTCATATACATACCTAAAGGGGTCAAGGCCTCGATGCCCCTCAATGCCTACTTCCGTATAAACGCAGAGAAGTCGGGCCAGTTTGAGCGCACGCTTATAATAGCAGACGAGGGGTCCGAAGTGCAGTACATAGAAGGCTGCACGGCGCCAGTCTATGCATCAAACTCGCTGCACTCTGCAATAGTGGAACTTGTCGCGCTGAAGGGCGCAAAGATACGCTACGTGACCATACAAAACTGGTCCAAGAACGTGTTTAACCTTGTAACCCAGAGGGCCCATGTAGAAGAGGATGGCAGGGTTGAGTGGATAGACGCGAACATAGGCAGCAAGATAAACATGAAATATCCCAGCATATACTTGAAAGGGAGAAACGCCAGCGGAGAGGTCCTCTCCATTGCGCTTGCTGGAGAAGGCCAGGTCCAGGACTCAGGCGGCAAGATATACCATCTCGCACCTAACACCACCTCGAAGATAATCTCGAAGAGCGTTTCAAAGGGAAGCGGCGTAAGCACATTCAGGGGGATGCTCCACATCGGGAAAAACGCCGAAAATGCAAAGGCCCATGTATCTTGCGATGCACTCCTTCTCGACGGATTCGCAAAAACAAATACATACCCTTACAACCAGATACAAAGGAGCGATGCGATAGTGAGCCACGAGGCTAAAATAGGCAAGATAAGCGACGATGAAATATTCTACCTGATGTCGCGCGGAATCTCGGAAGAAGACGCGGTTGCAATGATTGTGCTCGGATTCATAGATGACCTCACGAAAGTCCTCCCGATGGAATACTCGCTAGAGCTGAAGCGCCTGATAAAGCTTGACACTAGCGGCGGAGTAGGCTAAACTGCTACTGTGGTGTTCTATTGGACTACAAGGCATTTAGGGAAGACGCACTGGAAAAATATGCATCTCTGCCTGACGAGACGAACGACCTATACAAGCGCTACTTCACTGAAATGAGGCTTCCGGAAATTCCTGCTGAAGCAGGCAGTCTCAAAGGCGCACCATTATCCGATTCGGGCAGCGAAGCTACAGAAATCCCTGCGCTGAAAAAGGCCGGCATAAATTTCGACCTTGTTGTCTCCGGCTCCAATGCAATTTCAACATCCGGCTCGATAAAAGTCTGCGAGATGGAAAGCATCTCCGACAGGCTGCCAGGAAAGCTCTACAGGAGCAGTGACAACAGATTCGCTGCATATTCCAATGCAAACTCGCGCACTGCAATACTGGTGGATCACAACGGCGAAGCCCCGGAGAGGCTCAACATGCTTTTCATAGGCGATTCTGATCTATCATTCCAGTCCTTCTTCAATATCGGCGAAAAGTCGCGCCTCTCCGTTTTTCAGATGTTTGTCTCGACGGGGAAACCTACGACCTCGATGCCTCTCCAGGAGTTCGTTCTGGGCAAAGGCTCAGAGCTGGAGCTCACATTACTAAGCAATGCCGGCAGCGCGGCTTCGTTGCTTCACCTTTCCAAGGGGACTGTTGCAGAGAACGGCACGCTGAAAGCAAATTTCGTATATGCAGGCGCCGGCAGAACCAAGGCAATAAACATCTTCGGCGCAAACGGCACAGGCAGCTCCATCGAGGTCAATGAGGCCGTTTACGGCTCCAGCAGCCAGATATTCGACATAAACACGTGCCTGACCAACCACACTGAAAGGAGCAGGACGCGCCTTAGCACAGGCGCTGTCCTGACCGACACCGCAAGATGCAACCTGAAGGGATATGCAAAAATAGACCGATACGCGAAGGCCGCATTCTCCAACGTCAGTGAGAAAGGCATACTGCTGAGCGCCGATGCGCGCATAGATGCACTGCCGGACATGTCCATAGACTACAGCGATCAGGTCTCCGCAACACATAGCGCCTCCACCTCTCCAATGGACAAGGAAGCCCTCTTCTACATCAATTCACGAGGCATAGGCGAGGCCCAGGCCCGCGAAATCTTCGTCTCATCTTTTATATCAAAATACCTCTCAGGAATATCGCACCCGAATGCGATGGAAATCTCGTCATCCGTGATGCTCTCAAGAATCAGGGGCGGAGCCTGCGGCATGCTTCCCGAGATAACGGCAAAAGACGTCTGGTACGAGAATAAGGAGAAAAAGTGACTTATATGGATCTAGAGATAAAAGACTTGGCAGTGAAGGTAAACGGAAAGGAAGTTGTTAAGGGAGTCAGCCTCAGGATCAAACCAGGAGAGCTACACGTCGTAATGGGGCCAAACGGCTCAGGCAAGACTACGCTGGCAAAGGCGATAATGGGCCACCCGCAGCTCGAGACAGCCTCGGGAGACATACTAGCCGATGGAAAAAGCATCCTGGGCCTGAAGGCAAACGAGAGGGCTAAGATGGGCATCTTCCTCCAGTTCCAGAATCCTGTAGAGATAGAGGGTCTTGGGCTTCTAAACTTCCTTAACACTGCAAGGGGCGCTGTGAGTGACGAACCTCTTCAATACCGTGAATTTATGAATGACATAAAATCAGCATCCAAGAGCCTTGCGCTCAAGGAGGAGCTGATAGGCCGCTCCCTGAACCACGGCTTCTCAGGAGGCGAGAAGAAGAAAGTGGAGATACTCCAGATGCACGTGCTGAAGCCCAAGATCGCTATACTAGACGAGCCTGACTCAGGCCTCGACATAGACGCGGTCCGCGTAGTTGCGGAGAACGTGGAAAGGATGCGCAAGGAATATAACATGGGCATGCTTGTCATAACACACTACAGCCGCATACTCGAATACATGGGCTCAACGCTGCTCCATGTCATGAAGGACGGCAGGATAGTCAGGGAGGGAGGCAGGGAGCTGCTCGAAGAAATAGAAAAGGCAGGGTACTCTGATGCATGAGCTTGACGTGGAGAAAATACGGAAAGACTTTCCCATACTCTCTACCTTACAGAACGGTCATCCTCTTGTCTACCTGGACAGCGCCTCAACCTCCCAAAAGCCAAACGAAGTCATAGAGAGCGTGGTGGAGTACTACAAAAATTACAACGCAAATATACATCGCGGAATGTATGCAATTTCGGCTAGGTCAACAGAAGCATACATAAATTCAAAAGAGGCAGTTGCAAAATTTATCGGCGCAGATTCATACAGGGAAATCGTATACTGCAAAAACACCACCGAAGCCATAAATAACCTCGCCTACTCGTGGGCCGAGGCCAACATAGGAAAAAATGACCTAATACTCCTCACGCAGATGGAGCACCATGCAAACATAGTGCCATGGCAGCTTCTTGCCATGAGAAAGGGAGCAAGGATAGAATACGCACGCCTAAGCCCGGAGTATACCTTGGACATGGGAGACTACAAGGAGAAGCTCGAGCACAATCCGAAACTCGTCTCATTTGCACACGCCTCCAATGTCCTCGGAACCCTCAATGATGCAAAGTCGATCTCGGAACTGGCCCATCGCGCCGGGGCAACTGTGCTTATAGACGGCGCCCAGGTCGCACCGCACCTGCCCTTGGATGTCAAAGGCATAAATGCCGACTTTTATGCATTCTCCAGCCACAAAATGCTGGGACCGTCAGGGGTAGGTGTACTATACGGCAGGGAAGAGCTTCTCGAGGAAATGCCTCCTGTCCAGGGCGGCGGTGACATGATCAGGACTGTAAGCTTTGAAAAGTCTACATGGAATGACCTTCCCTGGAAATTCGAAGCCGGCACTCCAAACATCGAGGGAGGGATAGGCCTCGGCGCTGCAGTTTCCTATCTGAACGGGGTTGGCATGGAGAAAATCTCAGCGCATGAGAGGAGGCTGACTAAAGCTGCGCTGGAGATGCTTGCCGGGATTGACGGCATTAAAGTATATGGGATCCCCAGAGAGAAATCCACTGGAGAAAACAGGCTGGGAGTGGTCTCATTCAACGTCAAAGGAATACACCCCCACGATCTTGCTACCATATTCGACGGCGAAGGCATAGCGATAAGGGCAGGCCATCATTGCGCAATGCCTTTGGTGCGTGATGTACTTGCAGAGCCTGCAGTAGCGCGCATGAGTTTCTATCTATACAACACCGAAGCGGAGTTAGGCATTGTGGCAGATGCAATAGAGAAGGCGAAAAAACTTATCCTGCACAAGTAGGTAACTATAAATATTCTGTACCCAAAGAAAGCTATTGGGAGGTGGGATATTCTGAATAGCCATGCTGTGCCACAGCGCAATATACACATAATCGGCTTAGGAGATCCGTCTCAATCTCTCGTCTGCAGAACTCCCAATGCCGCAATCTTTGCCACAACCTCAAAGCTTTCTGTGCCTGAAGGAAACATCCGCACTGCCTGTTTTGTAAGCCTTCTGATATTCTCCTGCCATGGAATAGACAAGGCTCTGGAGTCTTTAAGGGTACATACGCGCTGCCTAGGCCCAATCGCCAAAGAAACCTCATTATATTTTGAAATATTCCAGAAGAAAGGCGAATCAGTAACTAAGTACAGCAGCATAACCGGCACCGTCGAGGAGATGCCAGAAGGCACCTACATAGAAACCGCAGGGTTCAACGGAACTGCAGGATCGGACCGAATTCTCCTGTTAAAAATCTGCACGGGATTCAGCCCGCAGGAAAAAGAGAACAATGTCTTTTCAAATATCTCTCTGCCAAAGATGAAATCGGCAGCAAAATTGATTGCAAAGGCACTTGACCCTGATTCGGGGCTTATGCGCAGCTGAAAGTCATTCTATCTCTAGGCCATTTTCTATCTCCACTGCCCTCTTCCCGTCTTTTACATCAAACACTATCCATCCTGCATTGCGCACTTTTATTCCGGGAGACTTCCTGAGCGGAATGCCTGCATACGAAGAAACAAGTGCACGTATGACTACGCCATGCGTCACTATTATTACTGTCCCATTCCTGTATTTTTTATATACTCTTCGTATGAAACTGACCGCCCTCCTTTTCACATCCGCATAGTTCTCCCCGCCGCTGGGCCTGAAGCTGTGCTCCTCGATTCCCTGAGATCTTCTGTATTCGTGAAACTCGCTCCTTTTTCTTCCCTCGAAAGTCCCCACTTTTCTCTCCCTGAGGGCCTTTGAATAATAAACCCTCGCATGTTGGTACTTAGCTATTTCATTTGCCGTCTTTACTGCCCGTCCAAGGTCGCTGGAGAAAATCGCATCAGCCTTGTACCTCGAGATCTCAGCCGCTGCCGTCTCGGCCTGCATGATGCCTTTTCTCGTAATGCTGCCATCCATATGTCCTTGTATTATGTCTCTTGAATTCTCTCTGGTTTCCCCATGCCTTACGATTATCAATATCATGTATACACGACGCACCCGGATGCCAATCTTAATCTTAAAATCGCAAAAGTTAATTATCTTGTCGGGAGGCAGATGCCATTATTAATTACCTATGGGTTAGCCTCTCAACCTCAGATTGCTAATCTGTTCTGCCAGACCACCGCGCAGGTAATCCATCATCTCCCCGTGCCATCTCGCTGCAACCGGGTTTGACGTTTTAAACTTGCCTATCGCGCCTGCGGTATCCATAGATGCAATTTCCGGAGCACTGAAAAATGCAACCACCTCCACCGCTGCGCCAATCTGCTCTTCAGTAACTGCGCTTACTTCTCTTCCGGAATCCAACCTCTTTCTCTCCCACTCAATTATCTCATGCCCTGTTACTGCAGGGAAACCTATCTCAATTAGGATCCTCGCCACATCCGCCTCCATCAAGCCCTTTGACGCCATAAGTGCATAATAGAAACTTCTCTGCTCGAAAAACAACCTCCTGACTACCGGCAAAAACCACTTCGGGTAAAAGTCCTGGTTGTTCTTCATGCCTAGGCGTATGTACGATTCGCACAGGACTGCCATTCTCGGATCAAATTCCCTGGCAAACGGATGTCTTTCTTCTTCAAGTCTGCGCCTGAGCCTCCCAAGATCCCCGTAGAGAAACCTCTCCCCTCCAACAAACTGGGATCTTCTTGCTATTATATAGGCACCATTTGCCTCTATTCTGTCGGCGAGGCCGACAGCAAGGCAGACCAGCTCCCTTCCCCTAAAACATGAGGCATAATCCTTATTGCCTGACCCAAGAAGCCTTTTTGGCATGCTTTCTGAGTGCACCGCAGCCAATATTGTGTGTATGTCCTCTTCCGTGAATTTTTTCATGCCCCTTAGGACGGGCTCCGCCTTCTTAGCAGAGAGCGTTTCATCATCGACCGTCTGCGTCGGTGACCTGACTAAATCGTGCAAATAGCCTCCTATCCTGGCCAGCTCTTCATCCCTCCTGCTGCCTCCGGCAGCCCTGACTATGAGCGGAGCGTATCTCGCAACTCTCTGCAGATGGCCAAAATTATGCGCAGCCGATTTGTTGCCTTCCCCGAGAACCCGCCTCGCGTAGCTGCCTACTGCGTCCGCAGCAACCTCAAGCGATGACGCGTCTACGGCCGGCCTTCGCAAAGATATCATAATATGAAAGGGCAAGCCATGATATAATAAGCCAAAGGCAGAAACGTCCAAACTGCCCGCCTTAGTGGTATCTGGTCCAACTTGCCATTGTATACGTGCAGGGGGTGTGATTTGAACACACGAATCCTCTAAAGGAAACGGGCCCTAAACCCGCCGCATTTGGCCGAGCTCTGCCACCCCTGCATTTTGCCTATTACCTTCTGCTATTGGTATTATATTGTTTATCCTATTAACTCTTATCATTAGGATTATTGAGGAGATTTATTGCTTACAACCAGGTACGTGCGCGACCATCTTCCGCAGATACGTGAATCGCTGGAGCAAAGGCGCAGCGATTACCCGATAGACGAGCTGCTGCAGCTAGACGAGGAGAACAGGAAGCTGCAGGCACAGGTCCAAGAACTGCGCTCAAGGAGAAACAGGGGAAGCGAGGAAGTGTCAGCTGAACGGAAGGCGGGAAAGGCACCTTCGGAAAGCAAGACGGGCGAACTGGCCACGCTGAGAAAGCAGATAGAGGAGCTTGAGGGGACCGGCGCAGCGTTCCAGAAGAAAATAGACAAGCTGCTGTGGAACATGCCGAACGTGCTAGAAAAGACAGTCCCATTCGGGAAGGACGACCTAGAGAATGTCGTTATACGGGAATGGGGAGATGCCACAACACGCAAGGAAATCCCGAGCCATGACGAGATACTAAGCTCAATGGGCCTCATAGACCTGGAGCAGGCGGCAAAGGTCTCCGGCGCAAGGTTCTACTACCTCAAGGGCGCGCTCGCACTACTGGAACAGGCACTGATAAGCTTCCAGATACATGAGCTTGTCTCAAAGGGATACACTCTCATATCTCCACCGCTGATGCTGAGGAAGGAATACTACATGGGCGCCACTGCAATGGCAGACTTCCAGGAAACCTTATACCGAATAGGAGAAAACCAGGAATCGATCGGCAGGGAGGATCTTGAAAAGACTGAAGAAGATCTCTTCCTGATAGCAACATCCGAACATGCAATAGCCGCACTCAACGCAGAGCGCATATTTTCGGCTAAGGATCTTCCGCTCAGGTTCGTAGGCATAAGCCCCTGTTTCAGGAGAGAGGCAGGATCACACGGCAAAGACACCAAGGGCATATTCAGGGTGCACCAGTTCTACAAGGTGGAGCAGTTCATAGTCTCAAGGGAAGAGGACTCGCCAAAGATGTTCGACGAGCTCATCTCGAATTCAGAAAGCATAACCAGAAAACTGGGCATACCGTATCGCGTTGTGAACATCTGCACCGGAGACATAGGCACAGTGGCTTCCAAGAAGTACGACATAGAAGGATACCTTCCTGGCCAGGGCAAGTACCGCGAGATGGTCTCCTGCTCAAACTGCACCGACTGGCAGAGCCTGCGCCTTGATATAAAATACGACGAGGGCGGGGAGAGGAAGTACGCGCACACGCTCAACTCAACCGCATTCGGGAGCACAACAAGGGCCATAGTCGCAATAGTGGAGAACTACTATGACAAGGAAACCGGTAAGATACGCGTTCCAGGCCCACTGCTGCCGTTCATGAATGGCATAAAGGAAATAGGATAATGAAATGGCGACAAGCGACTACAGCATAATAAAGGAGATAAAGAGGCTACGCACCATACGCGGTTCAGGGACAGAGCTCATAAGCGTTTACGTGCCTGCTGGGTTCCAGCTAAGCGAAGAGACAAACAAGCTCAGGGAGGAATACAGCCAGTCTTCCAATATAAAATCAAAGAGCACAAGGACAAACGTGCTCGCGGCAATAGACAAGATAATCCAGTACCTGCGCCTCTTCAGACAGACGCCAAAGAACGGCCTGGTGGTATTTTGCGGAAACATCTCCAGCAACCCGAGCCGCACCGAGATAGAGCTATTCTCCATAGAGCCTCCCTCCCCGCTGAATGTCAACATCTATCGCTGCGACTCGACATTCATGCTTGAGCCTCTGGAGATGATAATGGACAACAGGGACAGCTACTGCCTTGTTGTAATGGATGGGCGCGAAGCAACAATTGGCATGCTCAAGGGCGCGCACATACAGACGCTAAGAAAACTGAACTCCACCGCACATGCGAAGGTGAGGAAGGGAGGGCAGTCGGCACGGAGGTATGAGCGTGCCATAGAGGAGAGCATAAACGATTACGTGAAACGAGTGAGCGAGAGCATAAACGATATATTCATGCAGAACAGCTTCAAGATAAAAGGTCTGCTTGTTGGGGGTCCAGGCCCTGCGAAGGAGGGATTCATAAAGGGAAACACGCTCAACTACCAGATAAAGATACTCGGGACATACGATACTGGATACACTGACGAGTTCGGGCTTCACGAGATAGTGGAGAAGGCAGCAGAGCTGCTCAAAGAGGAGGAAGCGGCCAAGGAGCGCAAGATAATAGAAAAATTCATCTCCGAACGTGTACGTGGGGGATTGGCAGTATTCGGCTACGAGGAGACAAAGAAGGCCCTCGAGTCAAAGAAGGTCGAAACCCTGATAATAAGCGACGAGATACAGCTGCACAGGGTAACATACAAGTGCCCCAGCGAAAACCTCACATTTGAGAAGATAGAGACCGGGGAGGAAAGGCAGCAGAAGCACGAGTGCGGAGCCAATCTCACCATAGTCAAGGCCGAGGACGTGGCAGAGGAGCTGATAGACCTTGCAGAAAGCATGTCTGTGAGCGTCTTTTTTGTATCAAGCGACAGTTCATATGGGAAGGAATTTCTAATGGGGTTCAAGGGAATCGGCGCCCTCCTGCGCTACAAATGATCTGGACTGAGCGCTCCAAAAAGCCAAACGGAGGGGAAGCGAAACTGCCACTATTCCTGGTTTTTTATCAAGGTTTTTAAAGCTTCACATTTTAAGATAAGCTGTTTCCAACAGGTGCAAAAATGGGTAATAGGGAGTTCAGTTTATATGATGTAGAACAATTCCTGAGGGAGGCAGGCGCCGAGCGCGTAACTGAAGATGCGGTTATGGGCCTCGAGAAGGAATTGGAAAGGCTTGCGGACAAGCTCACGAATAAGGCAGTAAGGTACGCCGCGCATGCAGGAAGGAAGAAGCTAATAAAGCGTGAAGACGTCCTCCTGACCCGGCAGGCATACCAGTCAAGCATGGCGCGCGGCAACGGCCGTTTCTACAGCAAGCCTGCAAACTTGAGGAGGAAGGCAAGGATTACAACTGCGGTCTCAAGGGCGCACAGATAAACTGTAACATCCATCTCGCTGGCCTTCTTAAGATTCATTACCAGATGGGTCAGGCTGTAAATCTTCTTGCCGTATGGGGGCTTGAGCGTGCCGTCCTTCTGCGGTATGCCAAGGTCGCTTACCTTGAATTTCCTGCGCAGATGCAGGAAGAATTCTATTATCCACGGTATGAAGATTATCAGGCCGAATGCCTCTTCATGGCCCATGACCATTATCGCGACCATTGTTGCGCCTACTGCATAAGTGAAGCTGTCCCCCGGGATTATCCTGGAGTTCTTCGCGTTGAATGGCAGGAAGGCGAGTATGGCTGCAACCATCAGCGTTGAGAGAAGCGTGCCCATATATGTGCCGAAAAACACAGAGTACAGCAAGAGCCCTATCCCTGCTATGATAGTCATTCCCGGCTGCAATCCGTCAAATCCGCCCAGCAGATTTACGGCATTCGAGACGAATATCACTGCAAGCGGCACGGCAAGGAGCGGGTACAGAAGGCCGAGGTCCAAGTTGCCTACGAAAGGAACGTTTATGACGCTCACTCCTGCGTTTATGGCCATTAGCGGGAGCGCCCCGACCAGCGTAAGTACGGGCTTCTGCCATTGCCTGAGCCCCTGCCTGATGTCCATCCTGTCTGTGCTCTCTACCCTCTTCTTCTGCACGTTTATGTCATCTAGAAATCCCACCATTGCTATTAGCATTATTGAGAGCGCAACGGCAAGCAGCTGTGAAATGTCAAGCACGGGCTTGAACACGAATGTGCCTCCTGAAGTGTATGCAAGCACGCCGAATATTATCCCTGCAGCCACGGCAAGCCCCCCGCTGCTTGCGATCTTCCTCGGCTTTCCCTTGTTCCTGTCCTCTGCAACTATCCCTGCATTGTAAAGGTAGCCTATCAGGAACCTCGTGGCGACAACTGTCACCAGGAAAACTATCAGCCCTGGCACAAGCACAGTCTGGAATGTTCTGAACATGACTTAAATATTAAAATGATACTAATAAATTATGTGCTGGTAGCTTGTCAACGCCTCTTCTTGTATGGGAATATTTCTCTGTTTTCATATTAGCGGTAATCGCAATAATAGACATTGCCGGCGCCATTTCCCGCGCAAAGGCAATCTCTTCTACTCCAAGGCCTGCAGTAAAAAGAGTGAAGAGCGTGCTCGTAATGGTGCCTTGCAAAGGCCTTGACTATATGCTTTCAGAGAACCTGGACTCACTCAAGTCCCAGAAATACGGGAATTCAAGGCTGGTGGCGATAGTTGACAAAATAAGCGACCCTTCACTCGGGCAGATAAAGGCATTGGGCATAGACTTCATGGTTTCCAGGAAGGTCTCGGGCAAAGCAAGCGGCAAGGTAAACGCAATCCTCTCCGCGGTAAAGGCTTTTCCCAACTACGACGCGTATGTAATTGCTGATTCCGATGTGCGTTTCGGAAAGGGCTGGCTTGAGCATATGATTCTCCCACTTAACGATCCCGGTACTGGTTTATCAACAATGTATCCGTACTTCAGCCCTGCAGGCGGCTTCTGGTCGAGGGTTAAATCCTCATGGGGCATTGTGGGCGAAGGCCTCATGAAACGGGAATCGACCCGTTTCGGATGGGGCGGCTCGCTCGCCTTCAGGAAAAGCCTGCTTGACAAAGGAGCAGAAGAGCTGATGCTGAATTCAAGGTACTCAGTTTCTGACGACATCTGCCTTACCATTGCAGCGAAGCGCAACGGACTACACATAGCGTACATACGCTCACCACAGCCGGCTGTCTATTCCGATGACGGCTTCTCAACCTTCCTGGAGTGGTCCAACAGGCAGACAGCACTTTCCATAATGGGAAATAATGGCAATCTGTATATTGGGCTGCCTTTCTACATTGCAGAATCCCTGCTTGTGCTCTCCGGAATATCTCTCTCGCTTCTGGCCTCGCCGCTCTTCATAATCCTACTCCTGCACTCCGCGAGAAATGGGCTGATAAATTCGAAGAGGCCAGGGCGGAGGCTTGGCGAGTCTGTACTCATTTCTTTCTTGCTTCCATTCATCTATGCTGCAAACCTGGTCTCGGCCTCGCGCATGAAACGCATAACATGGCGCGGAACCGAATACAGGATAAGATGAGCCCTGCATTGGCTTTTATGTAATAACCTATAAATATCTCAATAGCACACCACTACTAATCATGACTACTAAAAAACACCAAATGGCTCATGCTGCAAAAAACCCGGGAAATATCTATCTGGGAAATACAAGAACTTCGGCATTGGACCAGCTGGAAAGTGCCAGGTCACTAACAGACAAGCGCGCCCTCCTCACATGGATCATATTTGTAACAGAGCGTTTCGGTCCTATTTCTGAATCGATGGACGCCAAAAGAGTCTCAATCCGCCTAATCCGAGAGAGGCTGGCAGTCTCTTCGCCGAGGCGAAAGATTCCCGGCCCCGAGGCGCATTCATGGGAGCTCTTCCTTATGCGCGAAGAGCTCTCAGAAAAGAGGCGGAGGCAGGAACCTGCATTCATAGCACATGCAATCGTAAACTCGCACAGCGACTCAAGCCTGCACGAGCTTTTCAGCAGCCTCAGGAGGGAAGATGCACCATATGATTCAGTAGTATCTGGCATGCTGCAAGCGACAAATGTCCTTGTCAAAAACGGCCTTGCAAAAATAGCATCATCTGCGGTTCCGATAGCAGAAAAGGAAGGATTCAGGATCCCTCCCAAAGAGCTGCAGCTTACGTCGCTACTTGGCATAAACAGCCTGATAGAAAGCAGGAGGCTTTTCGAGGCATCCGTTGCGTGTACGCAGATGGAACTTTCCCGCGAGAGCATAACCTCACTGTCAGGCAATGTACGCCAGAAACTGTTCGAGGCACTCGGCATGAAGGGCACAGGAATCGGAGAAAGGGCAAAAGACAAGGAAACTGTCTTCTACTTCCTCCCGGAAAACGCCCTTCAGCTTAAACATATTCTGGATATTTTTGGTCTCAAACGAGAACCGTGGATGGACACGTCCAGTCCAATACGGAAGTGATGCCTAAGTCTATATAGTATAATGGAAAATCTATATGCTGGAGGCTATGCCATAAAAGCTGCCAAACCTGTCTCCCGGCGAAACCTTGGACAATAATGCGCGCTTCAAATTTCTACTCTACTCAAGGGCATTGCGCAGCGTAGCCATAATATACATGACCCTGGCGATACCGCTCTACCTCCATCTGCTTTCAATAAGCATCTCGCTGATAGGAGTTATATACGTGGGAATCATGGTATTCATGGTTCTAACCTCGCTTCTTTTCGGCATGATTGGGGACAGGCTCGGCTACAAGAAATCCCTGATATTGAGCGAGATACCGCCGATATTAGGAGGACTGCTACTGTGGTTCTCCGGAAACATGGCCCTGACTGTAATAGCGGCAATCGTGAGCGGCGTAGGCGGAGTGGCCGGAGGCCTGAGAGGTTCGTTCAGCCCCGGAACAACTGCAATAGTGGTCTCAAATTATCCTGAAGACAAAGAACGGGTCATGAGGATCAGCAGCCTCACAAAGGTCGCATCGGCATTCAGCATAATCGGCGCATTCGTGCTTATGAGCCAGTCCTACCTGCAAAATTATCTTGGCCCGATAAGCTCGTACAGGTTTCTTTTCCTAATCTCGTCTTTCCTCATGGCGCTCTCCCTGATCAACCTTCTCTTTGTATTCGAGGCAAAGAGGCCAAAGAAAACGACAAAAATAATGAAAATGTCCAGCATGCTGCATACCATGAAGGTAATAGCTACCAACGTGGTGAACGGAGCTGGTATAGGCATTGCAATGCCGCTCTTCCCGCTCATACTGGAAAGCGCATTCAAGATACCCTCGCAAAGTACAAGCCTAATCATAGGGCTTGTCTACATACCCTCATACATAGGCGTATCTTTCGGCTCATACCTTGCGGGCAGGTTCTCCTACAAGAAGAACATAGTCCTTATAGCATCTGTTACGAGAGCAATTTCAGGCCTGATCCTGATGTTCATGGGCGTGTTCATAGCATTCCAATATTTCGGTATCTATGCCGGATACTCCATGCTGGTTGCAGTAACATTGCTCTACGCTGCTAGGTCCATAATCGCAGGTTACGGCAATCCATTCATACAAGCAGTCAACATGAAAGGCATAAACAAAGAAGACTATGGGACCGCATCGAGCTTCCAAGGCGTTGCCTCGACCTTATCCATGAGCAGCAGCGGCATAAGCGGGTACCTCATAGAGGAAATGCTGCCGCTGCCATTGCTCCTTGGAGGCATACTGCAGGCAGTTTCAGGGGCGCTTTACCTGCCACTGTTCAAAAAGAAATACGGAAATGCCGAATCTGTGAAAATTGGGGAACCTTCCAAATGACCCGGGGCGGTGTCTTTCCACGGAATCTGACTCCGAAATTCCCCCACAAAACGAACTTCAGGCTTCAAGCAAAAATGCAAGGAAGATAAAGATTGCCACACAACCGCTGCAAACAGGCAGCATGGGCCCGAGGAGAATCGGACTCCTGGTTTCCTCCGTGTGAAGGAGGCGTCTTACCATTCGACTACGGGCCCACATATATCTTGCAATAATGGTTCTTCATTTAAGGTATAAAATGAATCGCTAAACGTTGAAATACTCCCTGAACTTGACTGTAGTCTCTATGCTCCTGCTCCTGCCTGTCTTCTTTGTCTTTATGAAGTCCTTCTCCTCCAGTTCGCCCATGTACTCGTAGGTTGAGGATCCGAAAAGCCTGACTATCTGGCTCTGAAGTATCCCGTTGTTCTTGTTGATGTACGCGAGTATCCTGAGTGCTCCCCTACTTAGGTCGGGACCAGATGCCAGACTGCTGACCTTGGACGCATAGGGCTCCTTGAGGCCGAACATGTACTTGTCGCTTATCCTTATGACTTCCAGTGAGGTGCCATCCGATTTATAATCCTCGATAAGCTTTTCTAATGCTTCCCTGACTATGCCTGGAGAGGCGACGCCGGTAACCTCGGAAAGCTCCGATATCCCAAGCGCCTTTGGTGACATAAAGAGCGCTGCCTCGACCAGTTTCTTGTACTCTGTGTTTTCCATGCCCACACTAAGCTAGTTTTATTATGACCTCCTGAAAGAACCTTTCCTGGATAAGCGCGACCTTCCCCTTGTTTGCCAGAAAGAGCACTGGCACAAAGACTTTCAGGAGCACGTCATCAACTTCAGACAAAGAGAGCAATGCGGACAATGTTATCATATTTTCCGCGTCTGCCCCGCTCTTTATCTTCGCATAGACTGCATCCATCTCCTCCTCTATATTCGCCTGCCTTATGAATATTGGGATGTCTATCGGAATATCCTTTCTGCCAGAACTGCGCATCTCAGTAATCTTGATGGCCTCATCGAGCGCATCTATCAACTCTGCAAGCGTCAGCCTTCTCTTTGCCGGAGGCCTGAGCCTAAGCCCCAGTTCTTCGACCAGTGGCGGATTCCTGCCAACCGCGACTTCCTCGGTCTCTTCGGGTTCGCTGTATATCTGCAGCATGCTGCTCTTAAGCCTCAGCAATATCGATGCGGCAAGAATTATGTTTGCAGGAACTCTGAGGTCCATGACCCTGAGCTCCTTGACTGCATTGACATATCCCTCTACTATCTCGGCGATGTCTATGTTCCATGGGTCCAGCTTCTCCTTCTCAACCAGCTCGATGAGCAGATCCTTCCATGTGTCGTAAGCAACAAAGCTTACAATGTCGAGCTTCTGCTGCGTGCCCATGACTGCACTTTCGGTACGCATCGCTGCCATGCAAAAGTATCTGCACCCTAAAAATAAATATCTATGCCGTCGCAGACACTCTCCAAAGTCAGCAGGCAGACAGACCATGCGCAGAAAGATGCGCTTTCGGCTTCATTAACTTTTATTAACTTTTGTTGCGCTATTCCTTCATGGCAAGGCTCAGGGGCTTTTCAAACGAGTATACATACGCCAAATTCCTTGCGAACGGCGAGGAGCGGCGCTTTGATGAGATGTTCGATGGCGCAGTAGAGAAGGTAACCAGGGAGATCCTCGGAAAGAAGTTCCCCATGTACATAAACGGGGAGGAGAAATACGCTGCAGCTGAGGTGGAGGAGCGCTCACCTATAAATGGGATGACGGTTGGGAAGTTTCAGTTAGGCACAAGGGAGCATGCACGGCTTGCAATAGATGCCGCAAAGTCTGCGTTTTCCAGCTGGTCAGGCCTGGATTACGATGAACGGGCATCCATTTTCAGGAAGGCGGCAGAGCTATTCAGGCAGCAGAAGTTCATTGTGGCCGCACTGCTCAGCATAGAAAACGGAAAAACGCGGTACGAGTCAATAGGCGAGGTCGACGAGGCCATAGATTTCCTCAACTATTACTCTGCGGAAACCGAGTCAAATAAGGGATACGGGACGAAAAGGACGATAGATGCAAGCGTGGGAACAGTCAAGGAGGGCTTCCAGGGAGCCCCATCAGATTCAGAGAAAATATCCCTGCCCATGAAGCCGTATGGCGTGTTCGGCGTCATAGCGCCCTTCAATTTTCCCATATCGATATCTACTGGCATGAGTACTGGCGCCCTAATAACCGGAAACACTGTGGTCTTCAAGCCTTCTTCCACTGAGAACATGACCATGCTGACAGGGCTCTACATATGCAGGATCTTCAAGGAAGCCGGAGTCCCAAAAGGGGTCTTCAACTACGTTACCGGGCCCGGATCAGAAATAGGCGACGAGCTTGTCTCAAGCCCGATGGTCAGCGGCATAGCCTTTACTGGATCGAGGAGAACAGGTCTCGGTATGATGGCAAAAACCTACGCTGCAGGGCAGCATAAGGTCTTTGTAGTTGAGCTCGGAGGCAAGGATCCGGCCATCGTCTCCAAGACTGCGGATATGGATGCTGCAGTGGAGGGCATAGCCAGCTCCGCATTTGGGTACTCCGGGCAGAAATGCAGTGCATGCTCCCGCGTCTATGTGCATGAGTCGATAAAGGAGGAATTCATAAGCAAGCTTGCAGAAAAGGCAAGAGGCATGAAGATAGGAAACCCGCTTGCAAAGGGCAACTACATCGGTCCCCTGATAAGCAATGCCGCGGCTGAACGGTTCATTGCCTCTGTTGCTGAGGCACAGGTGCATGGCAGGATAATAACAGGGGGGAACATCGTGCCTGCCGTTTCAGGCGGCATCTACGCAGAGCCTACCATTATAGAGATTGAAAGCACAAACAGGCTCTTTCACGAAGAGCTCTTTATCCCATTCCTTGTAATAGACTCATTCAAAAAGTTCGATGAGGCGCTGGAAAAGGCAAACGATACCGAATACGGACTCACTGCAGGCCTCTACAGCAAGAACAAGGCGGAAATGCGCGCCTTCTCGGACAAAATGGAATCAGGGGTCATCTACATAAACAGGAGAATAGGGGCTACGACGGGGGCGGTGGTAGGCGCACATGCATTCGTGGGCTGGAAAGGCAGCGGCACCACCGGGAAGGGCACCGGAAGCAGGCACTATCTCCAGCAGTTTATGCGTGAGCAGAGCATCTCGGTCTCGAAGTGAAAACAAGATGTGCCTAACCGCGATTTTTTTCAAGACAGTCCGGTTTAGGAAGGCCGAGGCGAGCTTCAAAGGAAAGGCATTCAGGCTCGATATTGCAGACTCGTTCCCTAAAAAGATGCTGGGCCTGATGTACAGGGAAGGGATAAAGCCTGACGAAGGAATGATCTTCAATTTCGGGCGCACCGGCAGGTACGATATCTGGATGCTCAACATGAAGTTTCCCATAGACATAATCTGGCTTGACAAGGATGCAAATATAATAAAGATCGCCGCAGATGCCCAGCCCTGCCATTCGATGCTCTCCTGCAAGGCATATGCTTCCCCTGGAAACGCAATGTATGTGGTGGAGCTGGCTTCTGGCACAGCCAAGGCCGGCGGAATGGCAGAAGGCAGCAGGTTCATACTGCCAAATATAAAAGGCTTCCATGGCAAATATACAACGGATAATCATGCCCGAGGCTGATGGGACGGACAAACCACGGAAAGCGGAGAGTCTCGAAGAGAAGGTATCTGAGCTGGCAAAGAGACGCGGCTTCTTCTACATGAGCAATGAGATCTACGGAGGGCTAACTGGCTTCTACGATTACGGGAGTGTCGGCACACTAATAAAAAGGAACATAGAGAATCTCTGGCGGAAGCACTTTCTTTCAATAGATGACAACTCGTTCGAAATAGAGCCCACGAACATAATGACGGAGCCCGTATTCATTGCAAGCGGCCACATAAAGAATTTCATAGATCCGAGCGTAAGGTGCAAGAAAGAAGGCGTATACTACCGCGCAGACCACCTGGTGGGCAGCGCGATAAGACAGAATGTGGAGGGCAAGACGGCCGAGGAACTGGGCAAGCTGATAAGCGAGCACAGGATAAAATGCCCTAAATGCGGAGGAGAACTGGGGGAGGTCAAGGTGCTCAACATGATGCTGCCTGTCAAACTGGGCGCCGAAGGCGATACTACCGCATACCTGAGGCCTGAGACAGCGCAAGGCGTCTACGTAAACTTTCTGAGGCAGTTCAATATACAGCGCGGCAAGATTCCGATGGGACTAGCGATAATCGGCAAGGCATTCAGGAATGAGATCTCACCGAGGCAATTGCTGATAAGGCAGAGGGAATTCACCCAGGCTGAACTGCAGATATTTTTTGATCCTGACAGAATCAACGAGTGCGAGCGGTGGGAAGAGGTAAGCAAGCACAAGCTAAAGGTGCTGTTTTTTGGAAAAGAAGAAGCAGAGCAGCACGCCTGCGAGGAGCTCGTCTCGAAGTCTGGCCTCCCCAAGTTCTACGTCTACCACATGGCGAAGATGCAGGAATTCTTCATAAAGATACTCGGAATTCCGGAAGAGAAATTCAGGCTGCGCGAGCTTTCAAAGGACGAGCGCGCATTCTACAACAAGATACATTTCGACGTTGAAGTCTATCTGGACAGCCTTCACGAGTACAAGGAGATAGGCGGAGTTCACTACCGTACGGACCACGACCTCAAAGGCCATCAGGAAATCTCCAAGAAATCGCAGGAAATTTTTTTCGATGAAAAGCGCTTCATACCGCATGTCCTGGAACTTTCAACGGGAATTGACAGGACTTTCTACGCTTTAATGGAGCTCTCATACAGAAAACCCGGTGAGAAAAGGGACTGGGAATGGTTCGCCTTCCCTCCTAAGGTAGCGCCATTCCAGTTTGCCGTGTATCCTCTGGTAGGCAAGGATGGCGTGCCAGTTGCAGCCAGGAAGGCATTTGAAATTCTGAGTCCTTCCTTCAACTCGTTCTACGACGAGTCCGGAAGCATAGGGAGGAGGTATGCGCGGGCAGACGAGATAGGCATACCCTTCTGCATAACTGCCGATTACGACTCGCTCACCGACGACTCTGTCACAATCAGATCCAGGGACACAATGGAGCAGCGGCGCGTAAAGATAAGCGAGTTGCTGCGCGAGGCCGATCTGCTGCTGGCAAAAGGCTTTGCTGCGCACTAATAACCAAAATAACACATCAGGAATTTAAACATTGCCTATGTTAAACATGCATGCAAAACAGGACTCTACTTGCGACGCTTCTTATCTCTGCAATGCTCCTCTGGTCAGGAGCCTACGCATCTACTGCGGCAATCCACGCGCCAGCGGTGCTTTCCGGTGAAAATGCCGGAGTGCTTACTACAATAACAGTCAACGTAACCCCTGGAAACGGAGCAGTCGCCATAACAGGCCCTTCATATGTGGGAAACAGCACAATACTCTCGGCCAAGATTGCGGTGGGCTACGTATCCGGGTACCTCGGAATAAACGAGTCGCGCTATAATTTTACATATGATATAATGGACAGCAGCTCAAACGTATCAGGCCCAAGCGCAGGTCTTGCCTTTTCGCTCCTGGCATATGCGGGCCTTGAGGGCAAGAGCATCTATCCTAACTTTACCGTAACTGGAACAATAAGCCCTAACGGCGCTGTCGGCGAGGTGGGCGGCGTATACGACAAGCTAACCGCCGCAAAGGCAGCAGGAATGATATACGCGGTAGTCCCTGCAACGCTAGGCCCTTCAGATCCCCAGTACACCGACTACTACATCCTGCAGCAGAAGGCAGGCATCCCTCTCTTTCAGGTCTCTAACATGACCCAGGCCATCAAATATGCCATAAACCCTGTGGAATCCGTGCCGCCTTTCTTCCAGTACAAAAACTCCGAGAATTTCCATCTCGGCTCCATACCTGATGCAAACGTCTCGTGCACCTCCTGCAATCTTTCCTACTTCAGGAAGCTGACCAACTACACCCTGAATTATACTTCCCTATGGGTAGACTCACTGCCGCAAAATATGTCTGGTGCAAAAGATGTCTTCCTGTCCGACATAGCAAACTACTCCATGATAGCATCGAAAGGCTACTACTATGCGGCTGCAGATTACGCATTCCTCCAGTTCTCCAACGAATTTCCGATGGCAAGCCAGAACAACCTCACGTTCGGATACGCATACAATGTCACATACAATACCGAAGCATTCTGCAGGAACCTCACTGCGCCGCAGCTCACCTACCAGAACTACGAGTACGTGATAGGCGGGGAGTTGAGGCAGGGCTGGGCCCTATACCAGATAAATCAGACCATGGGAGAGGTCAAAGCCTCTCACACCACTGACGATGTGGTCTACTCGCTATCTGCCCTGGCTCCGGCGATTGGATGGTGTGGTGCTGCCCAGAACCTATACTCAGAGGCCTCTGCAATCGGCGGAACGCCTGCCCAGTATCCGTCTGCACTGGCCAACGCTGCTCTCGCGGGAATAAACAGAGCGAAGCAGTCAGTAACCGACCCGTTCTACCTGACATCGGCAGAGAATGCATACTCGAAGGGCGAGTACGGAGCTGCACTCTACGCGCTCGCGTATGCGCGTGCATTCGGCCCGCAAACGCCCACACTGCAGAACTCAACTGCGGCAATATCCGGGATAGAGGCAAACGCCGCCAACGCCACATACGGGGTATGGCCCTCCCAGCTTGCAGACTCGGCGCTTTTCAGCATGCATGAAAACCTGCTCATAAGCGGTGACAATGCCTCGAACCTAACTTCCGCGTACATCACTTCCGTGCTTGCGCGCAACCTCTCATCAATCAACATGCAGATTTCCTCCTCCCTTGTGCCATACAACGCCAGCCAGCAGACACAGGTGCAGTCCTTAAACCAGTCCCAATTCCAATACCTAACCAACACGATTAATCTAATGTTCGGTATCATGCTTATCATGCTTGTACTGATGGGGATAATCGCGTTGGCTTTGCTGTTCGTCCTCCTCAGGCTCAAGGACAACTCGGAGTATGCGCGCGAACGGGAGACTCCAAAGCCACGGAAGAAGAGGTGATACACTTGGAAAGCGGCGGCAAAGCTCCTGACGTATTCTGCAGCGAATCCATCTCAAAAGGCGTATTCTACAAGGGCAGGCACTCGATTGCCGTAGTAGACATAGCTCCGGTAATGCCGGGGCATACGCTTGTTATACCGACCCGTCACGTTCTTGACATAACTGAGCTATCAGCGGAAGAGATGGGCGACATCCACCTCACCCTCAAGAAGGTAACGCCGATCGTCCTGAGAATATACGGGGACAGCTCGATGTCATACGACATAACCTCCCAGATAGGCGAGTATTCCGGAATGAGCGTAAGGCACCTGCACATACACATAATACCCAGAAAAAAGGATGACAAGTACCAGTCAAAGCAGAGCGTCTACGATGCGATAGAGCACGTAGAACGTCTTCCGGAAAAAGAGTACTCAAGGCGCGTGGACTTGCTCCGGAAGGAGCTAAAGTGGAGCGAGTAATATCGCAACAAGCGCTATGCCCATTGCCAGGAGCGAGATGTTCCTTGAGCTGTTCCTAAAGCTCCTGCCAGGCCGTGCAAGGTATCCCATACCAACATACGCAAGCATAAGGTGCGAGAGAAGCACCGGAGCCCCGAAGAAGAGGTTGCCCC
>DAHXKV010000029.1 GCA_027366155.1 Microcaldota archaeon | reverse complement strand
TTTCCCGTTTAGAATGTGGGAATGTGGTTCTTCGGATCAAATATAATTGGGAATAGGTACAAACTCTACACTTTATACAAGCAGCAGGAATACGAGGAGTTTAGAAAATGTGTAGAAGAGTATTCTAAGAAGTTATCTACTCAACTAAAGTCATTAAAAAGGTACCGTCTAAGGCTATCATAAGTTCTGACGTAGGCCAGATTAACATGCCTAGCCCTAGCGTGGCACTTAGAGAATTTACATTATTGTTAAAGGAAAATGGAATAGACGAAGACTCGATTAATCAGATGGGCAATACAAATCCAAGAAAGTTGATTAGCTAGTCTGCTCTTTCATTTCTATGAAAGAACGTGCAAAATCCCCTTTATATATAACCCCAAAGAAGATTTGCTCCGATCGGGATTTGAACCCGAGTTTGAGCCGTGAGAGGGCTCCGTCCTTGACCGGGCTAGACGATCGGAGCTGCAAGTGTTTTATTTGCTTCCTTCCCTATTTATACCTTTATGCGGTGCTCCAATGCTCTCTGAGAAATATGCGCCCAACACACTCAACGGGATAATGGGTAACGACAGCGCAGTCGCGGCCCTTGAGGGCTTCGCCCAGAAGGTGCATTCAAACCAGAAGCCCAAACCCCTTATCCTGTTCGGTCCCCCAGGCACGGGCAAGACTGCCGCAGCAAGGGCGCTGGCTTACGGCAACAGCTTCGAGCTGCTTGAACTTACTGCGAGCGATTACAGGGACGCAGACAGCCTGAACCGGACAGTAATACCTGCAAGCAGAAGCAAGGGGCTTTTCGGCCGCACCATACTCATATTGCTGGACGAAATAGACGAGCTCTCAAAGAAATACGATACAGGGGTGGAGCGGGTTCTTGGGCAGCTGCTCAGGGAGACCAAGCAGCCGGTCATATTCACCGCCGAGGACTACTGGGACCAGAACATACGGTTTCTCCGGGGGCTGACCGACAAGGTCGAGTTCAAGAAGGTCGGCGAGAAGGAGATCGCGGGAAAGCTGAGGGAGATAGCCTCAAAAGAGAATGCGGCAATAGAGAAGGACATCATCGAGTCGATAGCGAAGAGGAGCAACGGAGACGTCAGGGGGGCCATAAACGACATGGAAGTGATGGTCAATGCGCCAAGGGAACTCATGGAAAACATAGGCATGCGCGACAACAAGGTTGAGATATTCGGAGTGCTTGACAAGATATTCCTCTCAGGGAGCTTTGACGTTTCCAGGAATGCGCTAGCCAAGAGCAGTGTGGATACTGATATGGTGCTCAACTGGATAGACGAAAACATACCTACCCGCTACACCTCAAAGGAAGAGATACAAGGCGCGTACGAGAGCCTGGCGCTTGCGAGCAGATTCTACGAAAAGGCACAGAGAACCAATAACTACGGCTATCTAAGGTATGCAAGCGTCTTGATGTCTGCCGGAGTTGCAGTACATAATTACGGATATGTGCGAAGGCTAAGGCAGTACAGCTTCCCACTCAAGATACGGCACCTCGGAAACACCAAGCAGGAGAGGAGCGAGGCTTCAGAAGTCGCAGAGAAGCTCTTCTCCCGGCTGCATACGAACAAGAAGCGGATAATAAGGGAATACATGCCCCTGTTAAAGGTCATGTTCAGGAAGTCTGTCAACGAGATGGGGAGAGAAAAGGCTTTCTCTGAAATATCCTCAGCAACAGGCCTCGAGGAGTCCGACATCGATTTTATACTGGGCGCCGGCTAGCCTCGAAGACCCCGTCAATGTCTATCTCAAATGCGGAGGCTGGTTCCTCCACGCCAAAATTTCTGAGAGTCTCGGGATGCATCTCTCCAAGAATGCCCATCTTCTTGCCCTTCCAGACTATCGCTGCGCACCTCCCTTCTATGAACCCGCTGTGATCCGCACGCTCAACCTCCATCTCAAGGTCTGCCCATTCCAGAAACGCCTCTGCAGCTGCCTTTATCGAGTTGAAATTAGATTTCGAGTCAACGTATATCGCGGCAAGGTGGTTCCTTTCGACAGGCTTTCCGCGCTCTGTCCAGAAAACCATATCCAGTTCAAACAACCTCTGTGGCATTGCCTCGTGTCTTGAAGCTCCTATGGCTTTCATGAGCGATGGCATTATCCATGTGCGCATCATGGTTATCGACTGCGATTTCGCATTCTTCAGTTTTACGTAATCGAAGTCACTGCCAAACGTTTCCTTGTAATCGCCTATCCTGAAATCGGCGAAGTTCGACTCCTCACCTGAGAGGAAAGTGCTCATAGACTCGGTGAATCCCAAGCCAAGCATTGCTTCAGAAGCCTCCCTGAAGAAGACCATCCTGGGATCCAGCTGTCCTGCTGTCGAGGAAGGTATCGGCACAGGCTGTATATAATCATAGCCATACCCTATGGCTATGTCTTCTATGATGTCCTGTTCATTGAATACATCCATCCTGTATGGTGGCACTGTGAATCTTATCCTGTTGCCCACTACTGCCGCTTCATATCCCATCTTGTTCCCAAGAGAGACTATGTTCTGCGGCCCTACCCTGACTCCTATCTCGTTTTCAGCCATCCTACTCTGGATGAAGAGCTCCCTGTGTCTAAGCTGCGGAGTAACCTTCTTCTTAGATCCCCGTGAAATCTCCACCGGCCTCACCTCAGCTCCAGCGTCCATTAGTACCGTTGATATAAGATCAGCAGCATTGTCTATGGTCTCCCCATCAATTCCTGTTATGTCTACAAAAATGTTCCTTGTTTTTGTCGTGGTCCTGGTCCTCTCCGAATTAAGTATGGGAATGAGCGAAATAGTGCCTTTAGAATCCTTCAGCGCGGGGAAGAGGCCTTCTGCGTTTTCTATTATGTCACTATACTTTGAGCCTTTTTCCGTATTCTTGATTACTTCGCTGAAGAACTCCTCCCCTTCGCCCCCAAGGCGTACAAATTTATCATCGGGGTATGCGTCGTAAGTAAGTTCTCCGGAGATTTTGTCTAGGTCGTGCAGGCCGACAGCCATTTTCTTTCTTGACCTGCCATACGTCTCGCACAGTTTTTCAGTGAAGTTTATCAAGTCTGCAAGGGAATCGTCGCTGAATGAGGTGCCCATGGCGACAAACGCAGAGATGAAAGGGCGTATCTTCAGCACCCGCCTGCCCACCTCTATCGAAAGGTAAGTGTTGCCATCCTTGATGGAATAACTGTATTTTCTGGATTTGTGCATGAAGTTCTTAAGGGATCTAGCAAGCCCGACAGCGCCGAAAAGGTCAGGCCTGTTTGGGGAAACCTCCACATTTATCGTATCTGCTGTCTCGGCTTCTATACTGCAGCCGAATTTTTCTATATGCGACATTATCTCTTCCTGCGTTGCGCTCTCAGGAAAAAGGGACACCAGGTATTTTTTGTTTATGCTTATGACAGGCATTTTTACACTCTCTTCCTTCTCCTCAGCCATCCTATGTCTGAATTGTACAGCTCGGCTATGCTCTTCACCGAAGGGTCTTTCAGCAGCATTATGCGTTCAAGCCCAGGCCCCCAGGCAAGCACGCTTATGTTTTTTCTTGGCATGCCGGTTATCTCCCTGCGTATCATCCCGGCGCCTCCCATCTCTATCCACTCCTTTGTCTTATCGGAGTAAGCATAAAACTCCACTCCGGGCTCAACGAATGGAAAATACGCCGGCTTAAACCTTATCTCCATGCCCAGCTGATCATATATCGAGATCAGTATGCTGAAAAGATTTGCGAATGTAAGGTCCCTGCCTATCACTATCCCTTCGTGCTGGTAGAAATCGGTAAGGTGCCTGTAATCTATGTTTTCATTTCTGAATACTCTTCCGACCGAAAAGAGTTTCACCGGAAGTTCGGGCTTTTCGCCTTCTGCGAAAAGCCTCCTGATAGTAGTGTTCATCTGCCTCACCGAGATGTTCGTGGTGTGGGTTCTCAGCAGCGCCTGCTCCGCATATTCTGGCGCCCAGCTGCCTCCCCACGAGCCCAGATGCGCTTTTTTTATCCTCTGGACTGACTCCTCTTCTGATATGCTTATCTTTTCAGGATTGGAAAGGTAGAATGTGTCCTGCATTTCGCGCGCGGGGTGGTCCTGCGGCACAAATAGCGAATCGAAGACCCAGAAAGCAGGCTCTATTATCGGCCCGCTCACCTGCGTAAAACCCAGGGAAAGATATATGCGTTCCAGCTCGTTTATCGTCTTCCTGACCGGGTGCATCATGGCAACGGGCTCCGGCTCTATCTTCAGAGAAACATCGTAAGGCCTAAATCCCTTCTCCTTCCACGATTCGTTCGCTATTATCTCCTTGCTGAGCGCATCAATCTTATTCTCTGATCCGGCGCCCTCCGCAAATGCCCTGCTGCCTTTTTCCGTTATTGTAATTGCTGCAACCTCGCTCTTCTTCCTTATTGCAACCAGCCCCCTCTTAACGAGGTTGACAATTGCCTGGCTGTCAGATTTTGCCAGCTCAAAATAGTTATCAGGGGATTTGGCGATAAGCCGCAGCGCATTTCCCTCCTCGGTGCCTTTCTCAAGCGCAGACCTACCCTCCTTTGTAAGCTCGATTGCTCCCCTGTCTATTGATATCAGGTTCTTCTTCCTGGCCCACTGCAGGCCTATCTGCTCCCTGGGATTTCTCATCTCCGATATGCCCAGCCTGCCATTCCTTGCCCTGCGGAGCAGCGACTCCTCCGGCATCTCGCTAGCTGCATACTCCTTGCCCTCCTGAGTCAGCTCTACTGTTTCGTGATCTACCTTCCTGACCTCTATGTACCCTGAAGCATATAAGTTCTCAATCGCCCACAGAAACGACTCCCTCCCCAAGCCAGATCTTGCAGTCGCATCTGAGGCCTCTGTCCAAACTCCCTCCTTGAGCGTGCCGAGAAGCGCAGTCTCGTATCTGTGCATATGAAATAGCACCATTCATGATGTGAAGCGCACAATAATAAACCTAAGGTTCGCCTGCAGGAATTATTCTGCTGCGTAGGCGCCGCCGCGCAAATACCAACTGCCTGGAGCAGAGAAAGAGTTCTCCGAACAGGCCCCGTCAGCACCTTCAAGGATCTTCCTGCACCTGATCTTGCTGAATGTACTCAAACCCTTCTACTGCCCACAAATAAATACTACGCGCTTTTATATATCCTGCATGGAAGCCAAACTGCCCCTCATTCTGGCTGCATTCTCGTCGGTTACCGGAATTGTCTGCGCATACAGCGTACCTTTTGGTCAATACACCTACCTGCAGACAAACACGACTTCATACTCGACACTGGTATTCGGATACAGCACCAACTACAGTGCCACAATCTCCATAATGAACCCAAGGCAATACGCAAACTTTTCTAACGGAACTTCATACTCCACGGTATATTCTGCGAATGTTACTGCAGGCTCGCATGTAGGACAGGTAAACATAAGCCCAGGCTCATATTTCCTAGTAATTGAAGGAAGCGGACCTGCGGGCAGTACTCACGCACTCAACTACACGTTAAATTCGTTTATTGCTCCCATGGGGAAAGTACTCTCCATAAACTTTTCCAATATGTACGTACTGCCATTTTATCTGAGCAATTACAGCCTAATGCAGCTGAACATGGCAAGCAGCTCTCCGTTAAATGTCACGTTTCCTGCGGGCATAGCCCTTTCCAATGCAAGTACTCCACTCAATCATACGGCATATTTTAACAATTCATGGTACTATACATGGTACAACAACCGCGGTTCATATAACATAACGCTTGGATCTCAAGGCTCCTCCAATGTCCTCCTATATCTGGGATCAATGCCAGCGCTTGTCAATCCGCTGAACCCCGGCATCTACAACATGTCATCATCTAATAGCCTGCCGGAAGGCATAGCCAGCTACGGCCTCCGGAACACCTCCGGGAACCTAAGTCCCTACCAGATAAGGACAAACGAGGTTGAAGGCATAGCCAAGCTGGACGAGGCATATGCCTATAACGCTATGCCTGGATACAACCTATCCGAAAACGGAATCATCAGCCTGCAGCTGAATGCAGTCCTCAATATTGAATCAAATGGCAAGACATATGCATACTGGCTCCAGGATGTACTCCGGATGGATACAATCAACATGTCATACTCCCTCGCAGACAACATATGGAACAACACCGCATACGGCGGGAGCACATCCAACGCTACCTTATCTGGCAACGGATTCTCCTCCCCGGTGAACTATTCTCAAGAAAGCATAAACTTCTACGGGTATACGTCAAACACATCCAAATATTCATATCCGCTGGTGTTCGCTCCTGTAATGTCTGTATCATACTACTATGGAAAGCCCATCGTGTCCTTTGGGACGTATTCCAGCTCAGGCATACAGTACTTTGACTCTGTGACATTCAACATCACCTCGGACAACGCGTCCTTCCTTCTCACCCCTTTTTACGAGACCCAATCGGGAAATTTCTACGACTTTGAACTTGTATTCGGCGGTGATGCCAACGGGTCTGCAACCACCTTCAGCAAGATGGCGTCAAATCTCTGGTTATACTACTACTCCGGCAACACCCAAATCCAGGTGCCTACCGCATACACGTTTGGCCTTGATACCGAAGAGTCTGCAATCGGCCTCAAAACCATCCAGAATGCCTCTGGGGCGTTTGTTACTTTAGGGACGATGAATAAGAGCAAAGTCATCTATGCCTCTTCAAACTTCAGCAGCCTGCTTGCCCCAAATGCGATGTACGTCGTTCCACCTGTATCTGCAAACCCCGGTGGCTATAGCTGGCCAAATACTGGACCCACTGGCATCATGCCCGGCGCTCCTGGTCAGATCGCCTCGGCAAAAGGTATTTATTGGGCTGCTGCGGCTCTGGTTTTAATCGTTATTATTTTCGTTATAGTACTCCTGCACATTCTTGCCCGAGGCAGCAAGAAGCCTCCAGACCGCTGATGCCTTTCCTGCTCCCAGATCCCGGATCCGCCCCTCACATGATACTCAAAAGCGTGTAATTAAACTGGCTGGGAACAAACAAAGATTATTATAAACGCCTATCCAAACAATATCTGTGTTTTTATGAAGTCGGCAAAAAAAACAACCGAACAAGAAAAAAGCGATGCTAAGCCAGCTGCTCAACCAAAAAATCTACCTCTACCATATGTGTATATAGTTGCTGCAATAGTTGTTGTGGTAGCTGTAATAGGGCTAGTTTACTACCTGTCTGGAAGGAGCTCCTACTCAAAGTGCCCATGCCTCGATTCTTCGCAGCTCCAGGCCCTACTCAAGGAGAACCACTCAGTCAATGCCACCAGCGCGTACAACACAACCTTCATATCGAACAGCACCGAGCTTTCAAGCTCGCTTCCATCTGGATTCACCGGAAAGATAAACAACGCATGGCAGGTAACTTATCAGGCACCATTCTACAACGAAGTTGCAGGCGAGATTGTACTCAACACAAACGACCCTTCCGGGCTATACTCCGTAATGATGGCTTCAAGCGGCAGGCTTACAGGCAACTTTACCTCAGGCCCTGAAGAAAATGGCCTAGTGTACTCGTATGTCTCGGTAAACAACACCGCAACAGCAGCTCCTGGAAATGCAACAACCCTATATCTGATATACGGCTACAAAGGCTCCGCAGCGGTAGGCTTCAGCTTCATAACCAAGAGGAGCGTATCCATCTCGCCTATAGCAATAGCAGAGAACATAAGCAGCACGATGTGAACATGGGGCCAGATTTCTCAAGCGGAGGCGGGTGTTTAGGTAGCAGGTAATGCGCTCTTGGCAATTGTTGTCATAGGCATAATATTTGCACTGGTAATCTATCTGACTGTTGGCTTTGGAAGGTCGCCTCATAATGCTGCGCAGGCAACAACTGAAAGTGCAAACTCCTCCAACCTTACTACATCGCAGCCCAACAGCTCTTCACCAAACCCAAACTCGCAGCCCAGCCCTCCCTCAAAGTACGGGCTCAATGCGTCAAATTCCTCTTACACTGCAAGCCCATACAACTGCCTCTCAAACAGCACGGAGGTCTTGATATACAACGGAAACTTCAGCATGGGTACATACTACGGGTGGAATGTCTCCGGCTCAGGTTTCGGCTCAGCCCCCCTTAACCTCTCAGAGGCTAACAGCGCGAACGTATACTACAAGAACGAGTGGTTCGGGTATTACGGCACATATGCCGCAACGAGCTACCATCAGCTAACGCGAACATCTCCCGGAAGCATATCTACCGGGTTTGTGGTAATAAACCCGTACCTAAACTTCCAGATATACTCGCCTAAAAGCAGCAGGCTGTACGTCGAGGTTGATTATGCAGGCAAACCTGCCATAGTGACATACTACAACACGCTAAATGGCACAGGGACTAATGTCACAGACTCATTTGCCTATGCGAGCATGAATCTCACTTCCCTCATGTGCAAGAGCGTTGAATTGCACATAGTCTCCAACGCAACCGGCGCAACCTCAAGCATGCAGGGCACATTCATGGCAATTGGCAATTTCTATCAAGGCACCTATGCATACCAGACTCCAGGTATAGTTGTAAATTCCACTATCTATCCTATTCATTGAGCAACCTCCCCGCCTGCTCGATTCCTGCCGTAGCAATCCGCCTGTTTGCCTTTGGCTTAACCTCCCAATAACTTCCAGGCCGCTGCGCATGAAAGCACTATAAATCTAAATAGACAACATGTGAATCACTCGATTGGTAGTTTCACATGAAGGCCCAATTCTGGTCTTTCGATATAATATTCGCAATCATAATATTCGTATTTGCAGTGGTCATACTTACCTATGTCTGGCTTAACATAAGCAGTGTTTCATCACTGCAATCTGCCAACAACCTCAACAGGATGCAGCTTCAGCTCCAAGTACTCGGCACGCAGCTCCTGACCCCTGGAAATCCATCAAACTGGAACCAGAAGGTAAACCTGGCCAGTCCGGGCTCATGGGAGAATCTTAGCCTCGGCATGGGAAACGGGACCCAGGGCGCCCTTTCGCAAAGCAAGATAAACGAGCTCAACAACATGTCCATTGCAAACTACCAGGCAACAAAGCCCGCGCTGGGGATCTCCTATGACTACTACATCGATTTCATAGGGACAAACAGCGAAATAGGGATAAACCCTGCAAACGGCAACGTGGTATCCTCCCAGGTGATAACGATCCCTGCAGTACTAAACGGCAGACAGGTAAACGTGCAGATACAGCTCTGGTCAAACAGCACCATAAGCCTGGGATGACCTGAAAATACGCGTGCCTTTCAAAAACCACGCTGCACTTTAACCCATGCAATGCCACGCATCCTCGGTCCTGGTATCTTCTTGGTAGCGGTGGCATAAAGAACGCCTGCCTGCTTCGCTATATGGCCCGTCGCCTCTGCATGTTCTTCGTTCAACGCCCTCTTCTGTCTACGGGCATATGAATACAGGTAATTATCCTGCTCCCAATGACCCGAACAGCGAGCTTATCACGAATGAGACTGCAAAGAAGACCCCTATCCCCACAAGCATGAAGAGCGGAAGGTATTTTATGCCTCGCAAAGCCGAACCGTTCGATATGGTCGAAACGATCAGCGCGCCCATCGAGGTTATCATCAGCACCGCTACTATCGAGAATGTATAATACTGGTTGGTGGTTATCTTTGGCGGGCTCGGCCTTATGAATGCAACGCCGGTAGACGGCAGTCCATTGGGGTTGCTTTTTAGTATCCCTGCCCATACCGAGTCAGTAACCACTATCATCTTGTTTGTGAGCGCATAGAGCGAAGGTGCGCCTATAAGCACAGCGAACGCTATGAATATCGTGTAAAGGAAGAGCTGCCCTGATATCTCCTTCTGTATTATCGCCTGGTTTCTGAGGTCTTTGCCCATCTGCGAGAGGAGGTCTCCCATGTCTCCACCGTACCTTATGGACTCGTTCATCATCCGCATCATGTGCCTCAACTCCCTTGACCTGTACCTGCTACCCAGCCGAAGCAGCGCGTTCTGCATTGTCTCTCCAGAATAGACCTGCTTGTCCATGAGCATTACATCTTTTGAGAAATAAGCGAACTCGGGCCTCGCCGCGGCAATCATTGCCTTGTCCAGCGAAATTCCGCTGCGCATGTTGGCAGATGTAAGCTGTATGTAATCGGGGAGCAGGTTTTCCACAAACGTCTTCCTCTTGTCTACGTTGTACTCCAATATGGCATACAGCGAAACAAGGAATATGCCGCTTGCGCCTATCCCTCCAAGTATGCCTAGTTCAAGGCCCAGCTTTACTATCGCGCTGGCAACCACGCTTACGCCTATGAAGATGCAGAGGCTCCCTATTATTGCAATCTTGAGGAAGGCATTGACGCTCATCTTGACTCCTGAGAGGTCGAGCTCGTCTGAGAGGAACCGCGCAACGCCTCTTGATACAAGCCTCTCGAAGTTTATTGCCAAAAAATCACATTGCAAATATCGGCCTGGAGTTCTTCATCACATTCAGGAGTATGAACTGGACAAAGCCTATGAACACAAGCGCCAGCACCAGCACCACGTATGTTATTGGGAATATGCTTATGAACGTTGACATTATGGTTGCAACCGCAATTCCCATGCTTGGGAATATTACTCCGAAAAGCATGTAAAACATTGCGAGTGCATTGAGCTTCTGCCCGTACCTCCTCAGGTCTATTACCCTCTCCTCGGTCACCTCGTTAACCACGTCCTGGACTGCATCAGTGACGTCTACGCCTGCCTTTATGCTCGTGCTTGCCTGAAGCATCAGCCTCTTGAACGTCCTGGAGTCGCTCTTGCTGCTGGTCTCATCCATTGCCTGCTCTATCGGCATTCCCAGCTGAACCAGCTCTATTATCTTGCTGAACTGCCTGCTTGCCTCCCCATAGCCTGTGCTGACTGCCGTCATGGCGTTGTACAGCGGCATTCCGGACCTCATGCCTATTACTATGTCCCTTGCCGCGAATAGTATGTCCCTCTCAACGAGTTTTCCTGTGACCTTGGTCCTCTGCGTCGGATAAAGCATGAATCTGTTGAACATTGCCATGTAGACTGCGATGCCGAGCAAAGGCGCGAGGAACACCGGCGCCCCGACTACATCAAGAACGACTCCCAATGTAACAACAATTACTACGGTAATGATGGCTGCATAAATCACCATTGTCTTCACGAACTCGTAAGGGCTCTTCTTTATTCCAACCTCCCGGAGCTCGACTTCAAGATTCCTCCTCTTTTTAACTACGCCGTTTATGTAGCTGGAAAAAGGCCCCTTGCCCACGGGCTTTTCTGCAGCCTTATCCTGCTTCGGGTGGTAATTCACCTGCCCGTAGTCAGTGGGCTGTACTGTTCCTGTTATAGGCACTCCTCTCCAGTCCACTCTTGTCTTGCGCTTCTTTGCATCGTATTCCTGGTAAGTCCCCTGGTACGGGCCCCCTGTCTGCTGCGCGGTTCCCTGCTGTCCGGCCACGCCCGTCTGTCCTCCAAAGTATCTCCTGTTCTCACCCTTCGAAGCAGCCTGCGTGCCACTAGGCTTCACCTCTCTGGCAGTAGCCGGCATGACTCCTCCCTTTATCTGTTCTTTTATTATCTCAGTCTTTACCCGCTTCGATGACCCGACCGAGAGTAACCCGAAAATAACTACGTATATCCCGACGCCCACTGCGCCTGAAACGATGAAGCTAAAACCGAGCCTGCTTGTAACGAATAGCGCAGCAACCGCAATCACGAGGGCAGAAATCCACTGCAAAAGGGTAATACCGCCAGTTTTGCTGGCTTTTGCACTCTTCTTCGGTGCAGAATCTGAAGGGCGTATGGGTTTCGACCTTATCTTGAAGAACAGGAACTGCTTTCTTTTTGTATATTGTATTGGCTGTTGGGTTGGCTGAGTGGCATTCTCCCCATATGCTGGAACGTTCTCTTGCATCGACATCCTATTTATGGTATTACATATTACTTATTAAGCTGTATGCCATCAAGACCAAGGATTCCGACAACTTCATGTAGTCTCTGGTTCCTCAATTCTATCATCTTCATCTCAAATCCGCTTCCGCGAACAGTCTCCTTTCCGGCCTTCTTTGCAAGCTCTTCGACCTCTTTCCTTGTCTGCAGGGTTCCCTCCTCGTCTCCGCTCTTGTCGTAATGTGTCATTGCTATCTTTTCAAGCTCTGCTATCTGGTCTGCTATTGGCAGATCCGAGAGCTTTACCCTTGTCTGAACGGCGCTGCCCTTTGCTGCTTTTCCCTTACCTATTTTCCCTGAAAGGAGCTTCCCGAGGCTCATCTGGGCTTTCTCCTTCTTTGGAATCATGCTCCGCATGCTGGATGGTCCTGCCGCAGCCGCCTTCCCGGCCCCGCGCCCTATAGTCCTCTTAATCTCCTCAAACATGTTTTCTATTTCTCTCTCGACAGCGCCGAACTTGCCGCTTACCTTCTTCTTGGCGGCCTCCGCTCTGCTGTTGGTCTGTATGCCGAGCGCAGCGGCAGCCTTATCTCCACCGGCATTCGCGATTCCTTCTATCGAGGCGATTGCCTTGTTGTAGCTGCTTCCCTCGAAAAAACTTCCTGCGGGGTTTCCTCTGAATGCTATCTCCGCATCTTCGGCGCCATTTTTTGCGTTCTCGGAGGAGACAATCTTCGCAACAGCAGCTTCGTAATCATCAGTCACTTGAAAAACCCCTCAGAGTCTCTTCGGAATACTTGGCATCGTCATCGACCATCTTCACGATATTGTCCTTGTCCTTGTAGTAGTTGGCCACAACAAGGCCCGAACCCTCGACGTCGAATACCTTGTTCTTTACCATCCAGGACATCACCTTTGCCTTCTCGGCTATCTCCGCCTTTATCTCGTTCCTCGTATACCCTCCATACAGCGAAACCGTATCGACAAGCCTCGAGAGTGCATTCAGCTGCAAGAACGTGTCGCTCCTCATGTCCCACCTGTCTGTAACCGTGACGTCCCCTGTTGAGAGCATCTCTCCGAATTCGAGTACTCTCCTTATGGTGAGCCTGCGGTGCCTGAACAGTGTTATTATCGCGCCCAGCGAGTTAAGCATGATCTTCGGTATGTCTATCGGGGGATTAGTCATCCTTATTACTGTGTCTTCTGAATTGTCTGCGTGGACTGTCCCGTAGACTGAGTGGCCAGTGTGTATTGCCTCGAAGAGAGTCTCCGCGTCTTTCTTTACCCGTATTTCCCCAACGAGCATTATGTCCGGCCTCTGCCTCAGGGCATTTATCATTAAGTCATAAAGCGTGACCTCGCCCTTGCCTTCCGGGTTTGCCTGCCTGGTCAGCATCGGCACCCAGTGCAGGAAGCCCGGTAGCCGAAGTTCTTTGGTTTCCTCTACGGATATTATCCTGTGGTTGGCAGGCATGAAGATGCTCATTGCATTGAGAAAACTGGTCTTTCCGCTTGCTGTCCCGCCGGATATCAGGAGGCTTATCTCGTTCTGTATGCAGAGCCATACAAGGGCAGAAAGCTCGGGTGAAATCGTCCCGTTTGCCACAAGAGCAGGCATTGTCCACGGATTCTCCGAAAATTTCCTTATGGTCATCGTGTTGCCCTTCTGCGAGATAGGCTGCAGCGTAGCGTTTATTCTGGATCCGTCAGGCAGTTCGGCGTCCATTATTGGGGAGAGGTTGGTTATGCTCCTTCCAACCCGCCTTCCCACCTGCTCTGCCGTATCGTATATTGTGTTCTCTGTCCTAAGCGTTATGTTTGTCTTGCACCAGCTGTACTTCCTGTGGAATACCCAGACCGGGCTCTTTGAGTTGTTTACTGCTATCTCCTCCAGGCCATCGTCTGCCAGCAGAGGCTCCAGATCTCCGAGGCCGAGCATTGTATTAAGCACATAGGCTATGAGTATGCCCTTCGATTCCTCCGAAGTTCCTGGGAGATACCTGTCCATCATAAGCCCTGCCGCGTCCTTGTATTTCAGAGAAAGCTCCTTGAGGTATGCATCATCCTCCACCTTCTGCGGATCTATCGGCACCACCGACAGGAGCTCCTGCCTGAGGGAAAGTAGCAGGGTCCTTGTCGCCTCCCCTAGCTCCGGCATGGTCACAATGTAATTAGGGACAAAGTCCCCAACATCTGCTATGGTGACCTTGACCTTAAGCCCGTGCGCGTCAAGCTGGTAAGTAAGATATTCCTTCAATATCTTTGTTTCTGCCATTGGGATTACCCTCAAACGTTATCTACGCCCTTCTGTATTTCGTCCAGCCTGGCTGAGGCCTTGTCCAGTTCGGATGAGGTGCCTTCCTTCTTATCCTCCAGCTCCTTTATCCTCGCGTTCTTCTCCTCGGTGCTGCCCTTGGAAGAGGCTATCGACCTTGAGGATTCTTCCAGCTCCCCTATTTTTTCATTAAGCCCATTCAGCTGCGCCTCTACTGCGTCAATCTCCTTCCTTATCTGTGACAGCTTTTTACTCATCTCATCGTATTGTACCAACTCCCCCTTGGCCTCAGAGAAGGCCGCATCCAGTTTCTTCATTTCTTCCTCGGCAGAGGCGTACGAAGTGTCAATCTCCGATTTTGATTTTGCAATCTTGTCAAGCAGGTTCGCCTTGTTCTTATCCAGGCTCTTCCTAACCTTGACGCTTTCGGCCTTGTAGTCTGCAAATGCCTTGTCATACTTCTTCATGTCCTTCTCGTCTTCTCCCGTCAGCTCCCTAAGCGCCTTTATCTCCACCTTCATGTTCTTGTCGAATTCTGCCAGCTTGGCCCGTTCCTCCCTAACTGCCTTGTCATAAGATGATATGATTTCAGAAGTCCCCTTCTCGAATGCGTGTATCTTTGACTTCAGGTCCTCCAGAGCTGCATTGGAATTGTTCCTGTTCTGCAATACTACCTTGGCAAGGTTCTCGCTGCCAGAAAGCGTGTTTACTATATCCTGTATCTCCTTGGAAAACTTGTCCAGCTCATCTTTCTCGCTCTTGAGCTGGCTGAATGGGGCATAAGCCTGGTTCTTAAGAGCTTCAATCTTGTCTATCGAAGCCCTTATGTTCCCTGAATTATTCTTAAGGGAGAGCTCTGCCTTACTGACCGCACTATCGAGTTCCGCAAGCCTCTGCTTTATCCTGTCAGCGCCTGTCTGCTGCGCGCTTATCTCGCTATCCAGGACCGTCTTCTTCACGTCAGCGAGCTGCTTCTCCTCTATCTTGCCAGTCTGCTGCGTGCTCGCGGGCCCGACAAACATCTTGCCCATCTTGTATACTATCTTGGCCATGTTTGAATTTTCAAGGACTTTTGCCCATTCCTCTATGTTCTTCTCACTTGCCCCAAGGTCGGTTGCAATTATAGTGCTTTCTGTCTCTCCATGCTCTCCTAAATATTTTACGAAAGCATCAATATTTGTAAAAACTCCTGATTCTTGTGCCATTTACATACCGGGCATAAGCACTTAGCGCCTAACCATATATAGAACGATAAGTTAAATATCTTTGGTGCTTTTTTTGCAAGCCTGCGGCAATCAGCCTAACGCGAGCAGAATATAACTTTTGCTGCATAAGTCTCTCTGTGGTAGCTTGCTCTTTGACGTAGTCTCATTGCATTATAAAAAACTGGAGTCAATTTCCTCAAGGCTTGAAATGATAGACGTGCTGACTGATCTTTTCAGACTCAGTTCTGCCGAGGAGATACGCAGCCTTGTGTACATAACGCAGGGAATGCTGGCCCCTCCATTCGACTCGGTTGAGATCGGAATAGCTGAGAAGCATGCAGAGGCAGCAATAGGCATTGCGACCGGCCACGAGCAGAAGCAAGTCGAGGCCGCATACAAGAAAAGCGGAGACATGGGGCTTGCCGCAGAATCGCTTTCAGGTTCCACCAGGCTGCGCCCGATTGCCGACCAGCAGCTTACTGTTGAGCAATTGCATGAAGCCATGATAAAAATAGCAGGCACTTCGGGTTCAGGCAGCCAAGACCTCAAGATCAAGACCTTCGCCTCCCTCATAGCAAAAGCCAGCCCGCTAAGCTCCAGGTACATAGCAAGGCTTGCCATGGGGCAGCTCAGGCTGGGCGTAGGGGACGCAACGATACTCGAGGCCCTCTCAAAAATCTCCACCGGCAACAGGTCGCTAAAACCTGCACTGGAGAACGCTTACAACATATGCAGCGATCTGGGAGAGGTTGCACATGTCCTTTTCTCCGATGGTGAAAAAGGCATCGAGAAAATAAGCGTCTCGCTATTCAACCCGATAAGGCCTGCACTCGCCGAGAGGCTCCCAACATCCCCAGAGATTATTGAAAGGATGGGCGGCAAGTGTGCAGCAGAAGGAAAATATGACGGCATGCGGGCCCAGGTGCATCTGGACAGGA
>DAHXKV010000025.1 GCA_027366155.1 Microcaldota archaeon | reverse complement strand
ATAACATTTGAGTATCAATACCCGAGTTTGATATACAAACATAACGTCTGCAGAAGAAGGCGGCCCGATGAAAAACACAAGGCGGAGTGCCAATAGCAAAGGCGAACAGAAGAAGGACGACGACATAAAGTCTGAAGACCTAGTGCGTGTGAAAGAGAGGAGGCAGATAGACCGCCTCAAATCAGAGAAATCTCTCCTGAAGAAGATGGTGCTGTTCCTACTCCTTATAGGCCCTGGGATGCTCGTGATGCTGGCGGACAACGACGCGGGAGGAGTCATCACCTATGCGATAACTGGGGCTACTTACGGAATAAGCATCTTCATACCATTCCTGATTCTGATGCTTTTCGTGGCCTACATTGTTCAAGAGATGACTGTGAGGCTTGGAGATGTGACGCATCGCGGACATGCTGAGTTGATTTTCAGCAGGTTCGGAAAAGGCTGGGGCCTGTTCTCCATGGGCGACCTCATTATAGCCAACTTCTTGACTATGATAACCGAGTTCATAGGCATGGGGGCGGCACTGCTATTCATTGGCGTTCCACTGGTTTATGGCGTTTTGATAAGTGCCGTCGTGCTTCTCTTTATCCTTTCATTCAGAAGGTATCTGGTCATAGAGAAGATAATTCTCGTATTCGCCATCCTGAACTTGGTGTATATTCCACTGGCGTTTATGGCGCATCCCACCATAACGCAGATAGAAAAAGCCTTTTCGTTTTCGGGAATACCCCTTGGCAGTTCAATCACCGCATTTGTATTCCTACTGATTGCCAACCTCGGAACCACTATAGCTCCGTGGATGCTCTTCTATCAACAATCTGCTGTCGTGGACAAGGGAGGCGTAAAAGAAGACCTGCTCTATGGGAAACTAGACACCTTCATCGGAGCAGCGTTGATGGGAATCATATCTGTCGCGATTGTCATACTTACAGCCCTGACTCTGCATATGGGCGGCACAAGCGCGCTGTCTTATACCGACCTTGCCTTCGCCAATGGCATCGCAAAGGTGATGGGCCAATATGGCGGAGTCCTATTTTCAATAGGGCTGTTCGAGGCGGGATTCGTAGCTGCCTTCGCTCTGGCATCCTCATCGGCATGGGCTTTCGGCGAAGTAATGAATCTTCCGCACAGCCTCAACAGAAAATTCAGTGAAGCAAAACCCTTCTACGCAGTTTTCTTCATAAGTATAGTTGGCGCAGCACTTATAGTGCTCATACCAAATGCGCCTCTTGGCTTTTTTACACTACTGGTACAGATTACTGCGACAATATTGATGCCACCTGCACTAATCTTCCTTTATTTCCTTGTGAATGACAAGAGCCTGATGGGCGACAAGGTTAATGGAAAACTTACGAACATCGCTGTTGTAGCGATAATAATCGGAATAATTGTGATGAATACCATTCTAGCAATATTGCTAGTACAAGGTGGACACATATGAACGCAAACCACGAGTTGAAGACGACGATGATGACAAAAGAGGAGATAATTGGAGTAATAGGAGACCACGCAACCTTTGTAAAGAAGGAGAAGCTTGGCCGCATGGTGCTAACCAAAAAGGAAGAGTATCTGATGGTGGGGCTTAGGATCTACATAGTAGTCATTCTTAGCGTGATAATCCTGAGCATACTCGGTGTTGTCTGAAGTTGAAACAAAGAAACAAGCGCGCTAGATTTTGGGTTCAGATATTCTGAAATCTGAATCATCTTGGGTTAAATAGCTTTATTTGTGACATTCGATTGGTTCAAATCCCCGCAACCCCAGACGCATTCGGGGATATTACTATCCTTAAGAAATGTTATTTGTCAAAGCGAATAACGTTACTGATTACGTTATCGAAGACAAATAACTTAATTATCTATAGTACAATCATATTGACTGCATCATAAGTAATTCTATAGGCATAGACAATGAAGACAAAAGATTGGAAAACAGCAGAAAAGAATCACAATGCTCTCTGGGTAGATGTACTGTCACTTCATAAGAAGAAAAGGTCAGGTTATGTTTTATTTTATAGTGATAGAATCTCTGATATTTTGTGTAATTATGCCGGTCAGATAAACCTAACCGCAAAGAATGTACCAAAGGCTATTAACGATGTTGTTATGTTTTACAGAAAAGTTAACAGAAAACCATGTTTTGTTATAACCTCCTGGACCAGACCACATAATCTATCAGCTATTTTGGTTAATATGGGGTGGAAATCCGAGTCTAATGTGGCGTGGATGACACTTATTAAAAATAAGATCAGGGTAACAAAAAACCCAAACCTCAATATTAAATTAGTAGACTCTGAAAAAGAAATGAAAGTTGCAAAGCGAGTATTCAACTATTCCTATGGAGGTAAAAGAACTAAGGATACGCCTTATGGTGGACTATCACCAATTTATGGTGAAAAACTTCTTGATAGTTATCTAAAATCTGAACACAAGCGAAGTAAAACGATCTTCTTTTATCTAGCATATCTGAATAATCAACCTGCTGGAATAGCAATGTTGGTTATGCTTAAAAACTATACGGCAATTTACTCGGTAGGAGTAATACCCTCATTCAGAAAACAAGGGATTGGTACTGCCTTACTAGCGGACTGTGTTAACGCGGCTATGGAAAACGGTCGGAAAGACATATTTCTTCAGACAGAAGCTAACAGTTATAACGAAAAACTGTATAAAAAGATGGGATTCTCGACAGTTTTTGTAACTAAAGAATACATACTTAAATAACCTAAAAGTAACATTTTAGAGGATAGTAATATCCCCCCAGACTCATTTGAAACCATGTGCAAAATCTAGGCAGCCAAACGCAAAGCATCCGCGCGGTGCTTGGCGCCAAAATACCAATCTTATTATTTCTTGCCGGCTAATAAGCAGTAATATTAGGAACGAAGATTCCTGCAGGGCAGTGTGGCAATGGGAAAAACAGTAATAAAGAATATCCGGGTGCGATGCCTGATAGGCATAAACCTTGACGAAAAGAAGGAGAAGCAGGAAATACTGATAAGCGTAGAGTTTAATTCTGATTTTTCAAAGGCATCTGCCTCTGACAAGATAGCTGATACTGTAAATTATCATGACATTGTCACTTCTGCAATCGCCCTCGCTGAGAACTCACATTTCAACTTAATAGAGACTCTTGCAGACCGTATAGCGGCCATCTGCCTCGAGCATAAGCCCATAGACTGGGTGAAAGTGACTGTGCAGAAGCCAAAAGCACTCAAATCTGCAGACAACGTCTGGGTTGAAGTTGAACGCACAAGGGGATAGTTGGGTTTTTCCACATATCCACTTATCCTAGCTTACCTATAAATAACCTTAAGTCTAGAAATAGTGTGGTGGAAATGAACTTCAAAACATCCAACATCTCTATCTTTATCGCGCTGTTTGCGGTCCTGCTGTACTCAATTCCCAGCGTTTATGCTTTCGGTTATGGCACCTCTGCGGTAAGCCTCTCAAGGACATCAATTTCACTAAACGAGGGGACGTCTGGCACGGTAGGATACAAAGTCAGCCTTGCAACAGGGAACACATGGGGCACAGACCTGATAATACAAAACCAGTCAGTTCTATCCTCGGAAGGCATATACGTGGAGGCAAGCCAGAGCGCAGGCGACCCTCCATTTTCCGGAAACCTCACCTTAAACGTGAGCACAAGCGCGAAGACAGGTGCATACTACATCTCGCTGGGCGCAATCGGTGATGACCCTTCCTCCTCAAATGCAACCCTGCTGGTCCAGGTCATGGGGCCGATCTCACCGGCAAAGGTCTCTGGAAATCCTAATTCGAGCAGCTCTTCAAGCCAAAATTCATCTTCGGGCAAGGTTGTGGGCATAGCCGGAAACATACAGGGCGAAGCCACAAACTCATCCACGCAGCCATCACAGTCAGTTCCTCCAAAGAATGCCACCGCAACGGCTCCCCATAACATCGCCGTGCCTTCCAATGGATACCCTCTCTCTACATCCTCTACTGAATCTTCCCTGCCTGCCGCTCTGGCAATCTTTCTGATGGTGGTAATTTCCATTTACATGGTGTATAAAATGAAATTGACTTCAACAAGGCTTGTGGTCTTGGGCGTGCTGCTCATTCTTGTGGGCACAACAATCTGGTTATACGGAGACTTCGGCGCAGGCACGCCATATGTCTGGTCTGGCGTTGCAGGAATCCTTCTTGGGACTGCCATCTGGCTTTATGGCGACTTCCTTGCAGGTGCGTTCAAAGTGCGAAAATAAACTAGAAAGCGTGATACCATGATAAACCTATACTACGCGAGGACCCCGAACGGCTACAAGATAAAGATATTTCTGGAGGAGTCCGGGATGAAATACGATGAGAACCTTGTAGATCTGTCTAAGGGGGAGCAGTTCAAGCCGGAGTTCCTCAAGATTTCCCCAAACAACAAGATACCTGCGATACTCGACACAGAGCCAAAGGACAATGCCACCCCTATCTCAGTCTTTGAATCCGGCGCAATACTGATGTATCTGGCGGAAAAGGCTGGCAAATTTATTCCAAGTTCCCTCAGAAAGCGTGTTGAGGTGATCGAATGGCTCTTCTGGCAGGTAGGCGGTCTGGGTCCAATGGCAGGCCAGGCAGGCCACTTTAGGGTGTATGCCAAGGAAAAGGTGCCATACGGGATAGAACGCTACACAAACGAGTCAAAGAGGCTTTACGGCGTGCTTGAAAAACGCCTGGAAGGAAGGGATTACATAGCAGATGAATACTCTATAGCGGACATGGCATGCTACCCGTGGATTGTTGCACATGAATCCCACGGCCAGAACCTCGAAGAGTTCAAGAACATAAATGCATGGTACGAGAGGATTTCAAAGCGCCCTGCAGTAAGGAAGGCATACCTCTGACTAATCCTGCCGCCTTCCCTTTTTCTCTGCAAAATTCTCCAGCTTTGCGGCTCCCTTGTATAGATAATCGAACCTTTTCCTGGCCTCTGCGTGGTCCATTGAGAGTATATGCTCGCTTTTCTTGTTTATTATGTTGAACGGGGGTATTTTGTAAGCAAGGCTGTCATCGAACAGGAAACGCTCGTGCTGCTCTGTTGAATCCTCCCTTCTCATGATCCTTACCTCAAATTCCACTCCTCTGTTCAAGAGCTCCTCTCTTAGATCGCTGTAGTTCATGCCAAACTTCGAATCGAGCATCTCTTCCGAGGTTATCACTGATACCTTGCTTATCTTGGTTTCTGAGGGAAACAGCCTGTAAAGGTTTGAAATGGCATTTGAGTTGAAGTGCTTGTCCACTATCCTAACCTCTCCGGAAAGATTCCCAAACAACCTCTCCCTGATGGCGACAAGGTTTGCATAAGGCGTTGTCGGGTCTATCTTTATGCTCTCGCTCTCCCTCTTCCTATCAAGTGACCGTTTCGCGTCTAAGGCAAGGTATATGTCAACAACAACACAGACGCCCAGGGCAGCATAGGCGGCGTAAAGCCCGAATCCGAAGGTTATGTGCATAATTACCAGCAGCAGGAGGTAGACGAACAGGAGCACAAGGTGTACCGGGACGTACTTGTCAAGGTACTTATCCATCATGCTCGAATTCCTGAGCAAGAGAGAGAGGGAAAGGCCAAACAAGACTATGCCTATTCCTGATATCATAAAGCTTTCGAGTATTGCCTGGTATACTGCCTTGACCTCTATCACGGTTGGCTGCAGGCTCTGTACGACTGACAAATTATATGCGCTGCTCTCAAGCGCCGCTCCAACCCCGAGCCCATACTGGACCCCGAACTGCTGTACGTCAAATATGCCGTTGGCAAGTAGCACCAGTGCAGCCGCGACAAGTATGATGCCTGCTGTCTTGTTGTCGTAACTCCTCCCTGAGCCATTAAGCATCATGCAAACACAATAACGTGCAAACCAAAAGCTAAATTACCTATACAATGCCTGCTCCCTAAACAGTCGCCGCTGCAGTGGCTATGGGATGAAGCCAGACTCTCATTTTCCGTAGGGCTACCCTGTAAAATGCAAACAGGAGATTCCCTGCCAAGAGGCCTACCTGTATCGGATAGCTAATATGGTATGAGGAAACAAGGTAAATCAGCATGGCCACGCCAAGGCCGTAAATTACCTGGTGCGCAGTATGCTGCGGAGAAGTCTTCGGATCGGCAAGCATAAGGAAAGCCAGGATGTAATTTACGCTGAACATTACTGCATCGATGCTTGCAAGGGAGAAAGCGCCAGGAAAGCCTGTCCCAACGAATCCCAGCATAAGGGAACCTGCAACAAATGCGAACGAGGCAGGAAGCCTCCTTGCCTGCCATGAAGCCAATATCAGCAATGGTGCAAGTGAGACTGCAATGCCGTAAATGCTGTAAGTTGTCTCGGCCCACCAGACATCACTCGAAGCGAAGACGGCAATCGCAAATAGCACTCCGATTGCAGCCGGGTTAAATATCTGCACATGCTTCCACTTCAGCACAAATTTGGATGCAATCGCTACGATTCCGGCAACTGCAACAAGGGGGAGGGGGGGATTCTGCGGCACAATGCTGCCGATTATCAGCCCAGTTATCACGGCAGAAAGTGAAATATGCTTCCAATTCTTATGTGAGAAGAATCTGTTGAAGAGGATCTCTGTAACAACACAGACCAAAACCGCAACCAAAACACCGTAAGGGAATATGCCCAAAATAAAAGACGACACGGCCACTAGTAATAACATTATCGCTGTAGGGTAAAGGTAAACAGTGCTTATAGTGGTGTTTCCCACCCTCATCTCTGCACCTATTATACCACATATCCTGTGCTGTTCACCATTACGAAACCGTCATCGCCGAGAGATGAATCAAAGCCGTATCCATCATCACCCATTGTTGCCTCTATAAAATAGAGTTTGTTTCCAGGAGCAATGGAGATTGACTGGTTCTGTATGCTGCTGGAAAGCGATACTTTTACGATTACTGTCCCGTTCGCTTCCTGGATTCTGCTCACATTGAATCCGTCCAATGCATATCTGCCCTGGCTGCTGAGATATTGCCCAGAGACAAGGTAGGCATAGTGCGAATAAACTGTGCTGTTGAACAATGTTGCATTACTTGACTGTGAGGCCCGCTGGGCCTGCACTCCAGCTGTCTGCGGGGAAGCCTGGGAGGAAACCTGTACCTTGGCATGATGTTCGCTTCCTGCAAAAATTACTGCTGCAATAACAACTGCCAGGATTGCGGGCACAGCTAAATAAACCAATTTCATGAAACCACAGTCCCCATATCTCTCCACACTTACTATATATCTCTTTTCTATAACTGCCCACGCTCTCCTTGTTTATGCTTCATCCGGAGCGCTGGCGCCTTGGCCTGCGAGAACCACTGACTTCGCCAAAACTCACCGATATCATTCTAATTTTCAGGCATCTGCTTCAGACTGAGGACTTCCCAAACCTCTTATCTACGTCGTCCCAGTTTACTACGTTCCACCACGCCTCGACATACTTGGCCCTGTCGTTCCAATACTGCAGGTAATACGCATGTTCCCAGACGTCCAGACCCAGCAATATCGGCAGCCCTGCCAGATGCATGAAGTTCTGCTTCTCTATCTGCGTGAGGACCAATTGGTCAGTCTCCGCGTCATACAGGAGCAGCGCCCAGCCACTGCCCTCAACTGTCTTTGCAGCTTCGGTAAATTGGCTCTTGAACTTTTCAAAGCTCCCGAAATCCTTGTTTATTTTGTCTGCTATGTTGCCGCCGACGTTTCCCCCGCCCTTTCCTGGTGGAGCCATGTTGGGCCAGAACAGGCTATGCAGCTTGTGTCCTCCGAAGTTGAAGCTGTAGTCGCGAAGCACCGCCTTTATGTCTATCTGAATCTCACCGTTCCTTGCCTTCTCCATCTTCTCCAGGGCCGCATTGGCACCATTGACATATGCCACGTGATGCTTGTCGTGATGCAGCTTCATTATCTGCTCAGAGATATATGGCTCGAGAGCGTTGTACGCATATGGCAGCTGAGGAACTTCGTATTTCTTTCCCATTTTTAACACCTCAGGCTAATAAGACTGAAAACTATTTATCTTTTTTGATGGTTGCACTTGCAACAAGCCAAAACCTGTGCAAGCCTAACTCATTAATATTACCTGCGAAGAAAGCATATCATGGAACCCGACCCGCGATGGCTAGGAATAGGCCCCGGAATAAACTTCATAAAGACTGACGGGATAGAATTCAGGGAGTACCAGCTAAACATAATCCGTTCGGCACAGAGAAATGGAAACACCCTTGTTGTAATACCTACTGGACTGGGCAAGACCTTTATAGCCACTGCAATGATAGCCTCAGCGCTTGCAGCAGGAAAGAAAGCCCTGCTGCTCGCTCCGACGAAGCCGCTCGCAGAGCAGCACCATTCCACCCTCTCCTCCTTTCTCAAGGTGGAGCCTTCCGAGGTGCTCTTCCTCTCCGGTTCGCTGGTAAGGGGGAAGCGAGCAGAGGCAGAATCGCATGCCAGGGTTATAGTGGCAACCCCACAGACCGCTTCAAACGACATGAAATCCGGCAGCCTTTCGATGGAGGGCGTGGGTATTGTGGTATTTGACGAATGCCACCATGCGGTAGGCAAATATGCATACACCTACATAGCAAACGAATGCAAGCTAAAGGGGATACCTGTGCTGGGCCTTACCGCATCCCCCGGATCAAAAAAGGAAAAAATAGAAGCGCTTGTCGAGTCCCTGGGAGTGCAGCGCATAGAAGCGAGAACATCTTCCGATCCTGATGTCTCGAGGTACGTAATGCCTAAAAACACACACATAGTGAATGTTGACGTTGGAGTAAGGCTTGCTGAGATCGCAAGGCTAATAGCCCCAGATGCCGAAGCGAGCCTTGTCTCACTCAATAAGGTTGGCCTGCTCCACTTCAAGAATTTCGCAAGGATACCAAAGGGCAGGCTTATCCAGGCAGGCGACCAAATAAGCAAGATACAGGATTCAAACTTCAAGTTTGCAGCCATATACAGCTATGTCCGTCTACTCAACCTCTCGCACGCGTACGACCTCCTGATGACGGAAGGCATTTATCCATTCCATCGTTATCTTGAAGGCCTCGCTTCAAGGGAAAAGAAGAGCAGAGCCGTCGAAAATCTGCTTTCCAGCAAAAACCTGGTAAAGGCAAGGGAGATTGCCGAAAAGGCTCTTAAAAATGGGGAAGAACACCCTAAGGTAATCGCAGTCATAGATATAATAAAAGATTACCGCGGAAAGAGCTGCATAATATTCGCGCAATATCGCTCTACTATAAAGATGCTTGTCGAGTACCTGCAGAACAACGGATTCTCAGCAAAGGCTTTCGTTGGAAAGAGGGAAGGCGTCACGCAGGAGATGCAGAAGGGAATAATACTGGATTTCAGGGAGCGTAAGTTCGACGTGCTGGTAGCAAGTTCCATAGCGGAGGAAGGGCTCGACATCCCCAGCGTAGACCTTGTAATATTCTATGAGCCTATACCCAGCGAGATACGAAACATACAGCGAAGGGGCAGGACTGGCAGGTTTCGAGGAGGAGAGATTTACATACTCGCAGCAAACGGCACAAAAGACGAGATATACCTGAGGATATCCGACCAGAGGGAAAAGAAAGCAGCTGACGAGATCAGGAAGATAAATGCAAGGCTCATACTTCGCGCCAGCCAGGCCGGAAGGCAAAACACACTATCAGCCAGTGGGCAACAGCCTCCCGTTCTTCCCATGTAACATGCCCCTGCACCCTCCGACTGGGAGCAGATTTTGGCATGTTTCATAACCTGCAATCTCCCTGTCTGCAACTTCAATGGCCGGTGCAGATAGAAGGTTTAAATAGGTTTACTGCCAATACACTACTAAAACCAATGAGATGAGGTATTAGTATGGCTAAATCTTCAAAAGAAGTATCTGATAAATCGCTGGAGGCAGTGAGGCTTGCAAGGCAGGGCGGCACCGTAAGGAAGGGTGTAAACGAAGTCACCAAGAGCGTTGAACGAGGGCTGGCTTCACTGGTAGTCATGGCGGAGGATGTTGAGCCTGAAGAAATACTCATGCACATACCGAAGCTATGTGACCAGAAGCGCATAACCTACTCATATGTTCCCACGAAGATGGACCTTGGAAAGGCAGTAGGCATAAATGTTCCATGCTCCGCGGTGGCAATAGAGAAGGCCGGCGATGGGGAATCGGCAGTAAAAAGCGTTGTTGGAATGTCTACCGGCAAGCCTGCTGAGGAAAAGCCCGAAAGCCAGAAGGAACCCCAGAAGAAAGAAGGAGCTAAGGAACACAAGGAGAAGAAGGAGAAGCAAAGCGAATGACGTGGTTCTAAGATGGCATCTGAAGAAAAACCAACAACATCGCCTCAGGAAGGCAAGACTGGCGATGGCAAGAAGCCTCCTTCTGCACCTAGCGTTTCAGCTCCGCAGCACACTGCCGAAGGGCAGGAAAAGAGATTCGAGGGCTTTCTCGCAGAGGTTGTGGGCGTTGAGCACAACCGCACCGGGATTTATGGCGAAATAAAGCAGGCAATGTGCAAAATCCTCGAAGGGCGCGACAAGGGAAGGGTAATACGGAGAAACTTCTCAGGCAGGATAAAGAAAGGCGACATGATAAGGCTTCCTGACACAAGCAGGGAAGACAAGAGGATAATGGCAAGGTAGCTTCATGAAATGCTCATACTGTTCAAAAGACATAGAGGGCGGCACAGGCTTTGCATATGTAAGGAAAAACGGCTCTGTGCGATACTACTGCACCGGCAGGTGCAAGAAACTTAACCTGGTCCAGAACAGGAAGCTACGCAAGGAAAGCTAACCACGCTTCCGCGTCTTCCGTATTCTGACAAGAACCAATAAATACCACCTTGCGAACCATTAATCTATGGCAAGCGGGATGTATAGCAAGGAAGAAGGCCTGGCGATGGTCAAGGCTGTAAGGAATGCAATCGAGCTCAAGCTGGAGTCGCCTCTCTTCCGCAAGGAGATGCTTGATGGGTATCTCACAGGGCTTGACAGGCGCGTAGGCATCCTAATATCACTTGAAAGCCATCCTGTCGGAGTGGCACTCGGCGAAGGAGGCTCGCTAACCGTGGAGAAAAAACCTGCAGATGTACTGGTGCAGTATGCGCTGGATGCGGCATTCAGCAAGAACAGCATTCCATTATCGATGCCTGTGCTCGACGAAACTGTAATAAAATTGCGTATATCCTCATCTCTCGAGGCCATTGCGCCCGAATCTAAATTAGTTGAAAATGCCTACTACTCCGAGAGGAGGGGAATCTGCCTTTCAGCAGGCTTCTGGAGAAGCTTTGTATTTCCCGAGGAAGCGGCCAGTCTCCGCGAGCAAGAGGGCTCGCTGTTGGACATCCTGCGCAGGAGGATCACACCTGGAGCCGCACCGGAGGCAAGTGTCTGCACTCTCCACTCTTTCAGACTGCAAACATTCAAGGAAGACTACCCCGGAGGCAGCATCTCCGAGGAAAAAATCTGGCAATGATAGCAAGTGAAATAGATGCGCGTAATAATGCTAATAGACATGGATTATTTCTTCGTTGCATGCGAGGAAATAAAGAGGCCTGAGCTGAAGCAAAAGCCCACCATAGTCGGCGCAGATCCTAAGGAGGGAAAGGGCCGCGGGGTTGTGATGACCTGCAATTACGCTGCAAGGAAGTTCGGGATACACAGTGCAATGCCTATCTCGCAGGCATATAAAATAAAGCCCGATGCCGAATACCTTCCAATGGACTATTCCTATTACGAAAGCAAATCGAACGAGGTATTCTCCATAATAAAGACATTCGCCGAGAAGGTTGAGCAGGTAAGCATAGACGAGTTTTTCATAGACCTTTCTGTCACTCTCAGCGAGGCTTCGGATGCGCTTGAATATGCAAAAAGGATAAAGGAGGCAATAGCAACCAGAGCAAAGCTTCCATGCTCGATAGGCATAAGCGAAAACAAACTTATAGCAAAAATGGCGTGCGAGAAGGCCAAGCCCTCAGGGATAAAGCTGGTGCGCGGCGCAGATGCGAAATCCTTCATCGCAAAGATGAAGCTTGGGGAACTTTATGGGATAGGCAGCAAGACTGAAGAACGCCTGAATGCACTTGGATACACTACTGCCGAGGAGCTCGCCAAGGCAAGCATAATGTCGCTGATGGAAAATTTTGGCTCATTTGGGATAGAACTCCACAACATCGCAAACGCCATAGACGAAAGCGAGGTCGTGGAGGCAGGAGATGCCAAGTCCATAAGCAGGGAGCAGACCTTCGAATCAGACACCTCCAACCCCGCAGAGATATCCTCGAGCATAAGGCGCCTCGCTTCGGAGCTGGGCACAGAGCTCGAATCAAAGAAAATCTCCTTTAAGACGATAGGCATAAAGCTGAGGTACAGTGATTTTTCGGAGAGCCTTCACGGCCGCACAATCCGCCAAACCAACCAGCCGGGGCAGATAGCCGAAACGGCACTCAGCCTCTTCAAGGAAAATTCCGAAGGCAGGCGAAAAATCCGAAAGCTGGGCGTTAGGGTCTCTGGGCTCACCAGCTACAGGAGCCAGAAATCGCTTTTCTAGCCTCAATTCACATTAATTCATCTTTCTGTGCGTGCAGAGGCTGGCATTTATACTTCTATGACCCAATAATTTTCTGGTAAGATGGCGCCCATGAAAGGAGCAATAGTCTCCCTGGGAAGGGAGGACAGCTGGATAGACGCGAGAAAGATATCCGGGAGCGTTGGCGGGCTGCCTTCCCACACTGTCCATGACGATACTCTCTTGACGATTGGCGCATGGAAAGCGCTGAGGAGGAACAAGGCGCCAGCAAGTGTTGCATGGTGGTGCAGGGAGGTGCTTGTTTATCCGAAATCCGGGACGGTCTTCAAAAAAGGGGCGGATATTGTAGACGGTATCTCTGACTGCATAGGCAGGCAGCTGGTATTTCCGTCATTCTTGCTGCCCGAGCTCTCACTAGGCAGGAACAACATTTGCCTATTTCTCGATCCTGGAGATGTGGAGATTCGTGGAAAGAAGGCAGTGGTCCTGGCCGCACCTGCTTCAATAGTCGTGCTTGAATCCTTCAGGCAGCAGCCTGGATGGGGCAACGCCGATCCAAAAACCAGGATCCCATTGGACACGCAGCAATCCTCGCCGACCGGCAGCAGGTTTCTTAGAAGGAGCGAAGAGCAGGGCGTGCGACCGATTATTCGCTACTATAACGATTCAAATCCGGTGGTAATGCGCACGGTAGTTGCAGACTACAGGTCGCTGGGCTTTGCCGAAACCTCCACGGTCTGCAACGAAGCACTTGTTAAAAATGTCCCCCACAGAAGACTAGGTGCATACGCTTCAGCTCCGTTCCTAACTATGCTGCGCCTCCTGAAGTAAACTGAAGGGCCACGCCCTTCCTTCATCTGACCTCGTGGGCCATTAGGTATTCTCTAACTCTGAGGGCGCATTTTACCCCGGATGCGCTTGCCGTTATCGCCTGCCTGTAGAACCTGTCTGCAACATCGCCAGCGACATAAACGCCTTCTATCTCGGTGAGCACCTCGTCTCTTGTAACCAGGTAGCCCTGCTCATCCATCTTCAGTTTCCCTGCAAACGGCTTCGTATTTGGCGCATGCCCTATAGCTATGAAAACTCCATCAACCTTCATCTCGCTCATGGTGCCGTTCTCAAGGTTCTTTATCCTCACTGCGCTAACCTTGTCCTCTCCAAGTATCTCCTCCACTGCCGAGTTCCAAATGATCTTTATCTTCTTGTTGGACATAACCTTGTCCTGCATGGCCTTGCTTGCCTTGAAAACCGACTTGCGGTGTATTATGGTAACGCTGTTTGCGAATTTTGTTATGAATTCAGAATCCTCCATTGCGGTATCCCCTCCCCCTATGACTATTACCTCCTTCCCCTTGTAAAACGGCCCGTCGCACGTGCCGCATGTAGACACACCCTTTCCCACGAACCTCGATTCTGACTCTATGCCTAGGGTTTTCGCGTTGGCCCCGGTGGCTATTATGACAGTCTCAGAAAAGTACTCCACGCTTCCTGCCTTAATTCTGAACGGCCTTGATGAAAAGTCAACCTCCGCAACATCGTCCTGAACGAACCTGGTTCCGAACCTTTCCGCCTGCTTCCGCATCGAGCCCACAAGCTCGGGACCCATAACACCCTCAGGAAAACCTGGAAAATTGTCGACTATTGTGGTGAGTTCTAACTGTCCGCCCCCGCCGCTTCCAACTATCACCAGTGGACTGAAGCCTTCCCTAGACGCATATATCGCAGCTGAGAGTCCCGCCGGCCCGCCACCTATCACAATTAACTTCTCAACCATTGCCTCTCCTCTACATATTCAACGTTTGCCTATAAATTAATTCCTAATGCATATTGTCTGTTTCCAGGGCGAGCTGCAAAGGGGATTCGATGATACGCGTAGGCAAGCTAAATGTCTCTTTGGATTGCAGGGAACAGGATTCAGACATAAACTTTGTCTCGCATGCGCATTCAGACCATATCTCAGGCGCAGGCCGCGGCAAAAAGGTCTTGGCAAGCAAAGAAACCATCGAACTGATGGAAATCCGTGGAAAGCATGGCATGGAGCACATCCCAAACCTAGAATCAGCCACTCTCATAAATGCGGGCCATGTGCTCGGATCAAAGCAGCTGTACGCAGAGCCTGAAGAGCTGGGGGCCTCGGTCCTGTATAGCGGCGATTTCCAGATGCAGGCGCCCAGCGTGGCCGCGCCCATAGAGACCCGACAAACAGACATACTCATAATCGACTCGACATATCCCGACCCCTCGACACGTTTCCCGGAGCGCAACAGGGTAATTGCTGAAATCTCCGAATTCATCCTATCACGGCTGAACGACGGGATTATCTTATTCGGGGCCCACTCAATAGGAAAGGCGCAGGAGTTGATACGTATTGCAAACGACACCGGAACAATCCCCGTCGTAGACAAAAACATACACCTTGTAAACCAGGTATATCTCAGGCACGGGGTGGCATTGGACTACGTCTCGTTCTACAAGGATGAAGAGGAGCAGGCCCAGTCAGTGCTGCAGAATTTTATGGGCATAACCACGATGTCAAAGCTGCACAAGACTGCAGCCCTACTAAGCTCGCTATACAAAAAGAAGGTATATACTGCAGTGGCTACCGGCTTTGCATCAACGTTCAACATGCGCACACATGCGCAGTTTGTCCTAAGCGACCATGCGGATTTTGCGCAGGCGACAGAATACATACGCCTATGCTCTCCCTCGAGGATATATACCCGGGGGAGCCAGGAGTCTGCCAAAAAATTTGCCGAAAACCTCTCCAAGGCTGGTTTTCCTGCAGCTCCTCTTCCAAGTTCGTTTATCGGAAACAGTGGAACAAATAAAGCTATGCAGCATTTATAATATGCGAAATGGGATGGCAATATGGCTGAAGAACCCTCCAAGATAAACCTGAAAGAAATAGACATGGAGGAGCTAGAGGAGCGACTAGGCATAGTTATAAGGGAAGCTACAAGAGCAAAGATCCTCATGACCATAATACAGCTCAAGAACACTGTAGAAAGCTCGGAGATACAGGCAAACCTGGCCAAGGGCGTTCTCGATTACGTTGCGGCCGCAGGAGCACTAGCCTTCGCATGCAAGGAAATGGATGACGGCAACATCTCGATGTTGCTCAAGGCTGCGGGGATAGATATCAGACAGGACATGCTTACTGTAGTAAAGAACCTTCACTATAAGAACTACAACCTTTATCTGAATGCAATATACAGCCTAGAGTCGCTGAAAATAGACCCGACAATAGACATGCTCACTCGTGTCCTGAGGGCAATAGACGAGTCCCCTGACGCAATAGTGGCTGGATATGCCATAGAATACTACAAGGAATTCTCGGCCGGAAGGATGCACACTGAGAAGCCTCCCCTTCCGAATGTGCTCTCGATGGTATACGACAAGTCATACGAGGTAACCATCTCACTATACGATATTCTTGCGAGATTCGGGCTTGCTGAAATGGACAAGATACTAAAGAGTGAGAAGATACGCAACTACAAAGGCTCAGACCTCCTTCCGTATATTAGCGCGATAGGCATGCTGAGCTTTTCTGGGAAGGAGGTAGACAAAGGTAGCATAAAGCGCGTCGTCCTTGCATACGGCTTTGAGATAAACGATCTCATACTGAGTGCGATAGGGGAGGTACATGTGCGCAACCACGAAGTGTACATAATAGGGCTCTATTTCCTCAATGCGGCCAACAAGGATCCCACCATAGAGAATGTTATCGATGTAGTAAGGGCTTTCGGTGTCGAACCGGACATCTCGGTGGCAGAATACGCCATGAACTTCTACAAGATAAAGGACCTGACGGAAGGCCTGGACAAATAGCAGACAGGAACGCTTATATTAAACAACTGAGTCAAAGGTTAGGATTTCATGGAAATGGGCACACCGGGCAGGAGCAGGATAATGACTGGGATAAATGGTCTAGATGAGATGTCTATGGGGGGCATACCTGAGGGAAACCAGGTGCTTCTAGCCGGAGCCGCAGGCACAGGCAAGACCCTGCTCTCATTCGAGATGCTCTACCGCAACGCAAAACTCAACGTACCTGGCACGTTCGTAAGCCTTGAAGAAGGCCGCGACTCCATAATACAGAATGCCGGCGGCGCGTTCTCGTACTTCGATGACATAGATGACATAATACATTCGAGCAGGATACTCATACAGGAGCAGACTGGCATAAGCGGATTCAAGTCGAAAGAAAACTGGCAGTCATTCCTTGCGGGCATAAACAAGATAGTCCAGTCAAACAAGTCCCGGCTTCTTGTCATCGATTCCATCTCAAGCCTGAGGGCCTCGGAGGATGACGACAGGGTCTTCACCCGCTATGTGGACTTGATGACTGAGACATTCCGGAACATGGGCGTAACCTCAATAATAACGATGGAATCAGAGTCGCCTGTCTCAAAGGACCAGACAGGCCTGTACGGCACATTTATGTTCGATGGGATAATCTGGCTTAACCAGGTGGACATGAACGGCAGCATGCAGTACCTTGTACGCATAGTCAAGATGCGCAAAACGGCGCACCGCGTCGAGTCGATGCCCTACGAGATAACTCCGCGCGGATTCAACATATTCAAGTAGTGCAAGCCTGCATCATCTACCAAACCTGAATTCCTCGAGCTTATTGTACCTGAGGAGAAGGGATTCCATGTTCTTCCTGATCTCGTCAGGAGACGGCTTCATGCGCGCTATGCCTTCCTTTACTGCTGTGCCGGCTACTGCGACGGCAATGCCTGCCGAAACCTCCCCATATTTGCTGTCGAAAACATACGGGAGTATATGTTCGGCTGAAAGGTTTTTTCCGGTGCCTGCGGCCAGCGCCTCGGCAGCCGCAGAGAGCATGCCTTCTGTTATCCCCAGGGCTCTCGAATCAAGTATTCCGCGCATTATCCCTGGGAAAGCTACGACATTGTTTACCTGGTTGGGCTTATTGCTTGCCCCTGTAGCGACAATAAATGCTCCGGCATCCTTTGCCTGTTCATAGCCTATCTCTGGCTCTGGGTTTGCAAGTGCAAAGACTATCGGTTTATTTGCCATTCCGCCTATTATCTTATCTGGGAAAGCGCCCTTCCTTGAGAGGCCTATGAGCACATCCGCGCCGGATGCGACCTCCTCTATGCCTCCCCTGGTATTATCCTTGTTTGTCTTAGCTGCAATCTCTTCCTTGAATTTATTCATGTCTTCTTTCCTGCCCTCGTATATCGCTCCCTTGCTGTCGACCAGGGTCACATTGCTAAAGCCCGAGGCCAGCGCAAGGCTCGCGGTCCCTATGCCAGCAACTCCGGCGCCGTTTATTACTATGCGTGCCTTTCTATCCTTCCCCACAAGCTTCACTGCGTTAATCAGCGCGCCTACAGTTACAACCGCCGTACCATGCCTGTCGTCGTGGAATACGGGTATGCTGAGGCCCTGCAGTTTATCGAAGATTCTGAATGCCTTCGGAGACTCGATATCTTCCAGGTTCACCGCGCCGAAAGTCGGCGCAATGTTTCTTACGAACTCGACTATTTTGTCTTCATCGGTTGTGCCTATACAGAGTGGCACTGCATTAATTCCACCGAATTTCTTGAAGAGTATGGCCTTGCCTTCCATTACGGGAAGCCCTGCCTCTGGCCCTATGTTGCCCAGGCCAAGTATGCGTGTGCCGTCTGAGACTATCGCTATGGTATTTCCCTTCCCCGTGTGCTCGAAAACCTTCTCCCTGTCCTCCTTTATCTTCAGGCATAGCCTCGCGACTCCTGGCGTGTAATACTCTGAAAGGTCGTTCATGTTCCTAAGCGGAACGTTCGGAATGGTTTCCACCCTCCCTCCATTACTTTCTCTTGGTTGATTTTCCATGGCTTCCGCCTTTTTTAACTGGGATCATAAGGAAATAAAGGATAGATGCGGCGGCAAAGGTTATAGCAATTGCGATGCCGGTGTAAAAAGGCCTTTGTGTGTCCATTTCGGCATACGTCTCCCTAGCATACGCTGCAGACATCTCCGCATAAAAAACAGAGCTTCCTGGGGACTGGTTCAGGCTTGCGGCTGCCTCATTCAGGTATGCATACGACCTGCTCATATTCGGATAAGAAAAAATGTAGCCGCTCTCATTAATCCTGTTTACGTATGCTGAGGTGTTAGATAGTATATTGGCGGCCTGGCTGCGGGTGTAGTTCACGTTGCCTATGGTTGCAGCTCCGGGGAAGGCTTGGGCTGCAAAAACGGGTGAAAGAAACAGCAGCACTATCGCCAAGCCGGATGCCAGTCTCATCTAAGCATCTTCAGAGGTTTACGTCTATTGCAAGCTCCTGCTTGAGCTCCCTGTACCTGTTCCGTATCGTGACCTCTGTGACTCCTGCAACGTCAGCGACCTCCTTCTGTGTGCGCCTCTCGCCTGCAAGTGCTCCGGCTATGTATACTGCAGCAGCAGAGACTCCTGTGGGGCTCCTGCCGCTTATCAGCCCCTTTTTCATAGCCTGCTTGAGCAGTGCCATTGCCCTCTCCTGGGCACCGCCGCTGAGCTTGAGCGCAGCGACGTACCTGGGAACATAGCTCGATGGGTCGGTAAGCGGTATCTTCAGGTTAAGCTCGTGCGCTATTATCCTGTAAGTCCTTCCTATTTCCTTCTTGGAAACGTTTGATATCTGCGAGATCTCGTCAAGTGTCCTGGGCATTCCGGCGCTCCTGCATGTCGCATACAGTGCCGCGTTTACCACTGTTTCTATGGGCCTTCCCCTTATCAGGTTGTTCTTCACGCACTGCCTATACAGCAGCGCGGTCTGCTCCCTTATGTTGTCCGGAAGCCCAAGGTAACTTGCGACTCTGTTAAGCTCAGGCAAAGCGACAAGGTAGTTCCTCTCGCTCGAGCTTGCTATGCTTGCCCTTCTGTGCCATTTCCTCATCCTGTACAGCTGTGCCTGCCTTTTAGAGGAGAGCCTCGTGCCTCGTATGTCCTTGTTATACATGTCTATTTCTGTAACAAGCCCCTTGTTCGGCTTCATGTACTTTATCGGGGCTCCAGTCCTTGCTCTTGCATTCCTCTGGTCAGCGTCGAATGCCCTCCATTCAGGACCTTCGTCAGTTATATTCTCCTCTATGACCAGGCCGCAGTTGTTGCATACGTTCTCTCCTCTTTCATTATCATATATTATGTCAGATCCGCCGCAGCTCGGGCACTTCTTTATCGAAGGCGGCACTGCAGATCCGAGCCCTCTTCCCGGCTTCTTCACCGGCATCTCCATCTCCTCAATGGCTGCATCCTGGGCTACCTCATGTCCTCCGCCAATTACGTCTATTGTGCCGAGGCCCGGCTTCCCTGGATGATCTTCTGTTGGAACTATTCTCTCGTCATCGGTCTTCTTTCCATGCTTTACGTTCTTAGCCATCTATTCACCAATAAGTTTTTAAAACTATTCAAAACCAGCGATATTAGTAGCCGCACTTAGATATTTAAATCTTTCCTTTGTTTTAGGGATGCAGCCACAGGCGTCAACCAGATCTGCGCGGCAGACCCGCAGAAAAGGACATATTTATTAATACCAACGCCTTTTCTATCTCCATATGCACAAGAACTATGAAGGAAGAAGCCCAAAAGGCAGAACTGTGCTAAAGAACCAATCCTCGATGGAGTTTTTCTCGATCTACGGGTTCGCCCTAGTAAGCATGGCGATAATACTCTCCATTATATATGTCTTCGCGATAGTGCCCAACTCAAACGTTCCAAACCAGTGCAACTTCCCCGGCTACATAACCTGCAAGCAGATAGCAATAGCATCAAACACCGCAGCCTCGAGAGCCACGTTCATACTGACAAACGCGCAGGAGTATGCCGTATCTAATGTAATCGCAACCGTAAATATAACTGGAGAAGTCCTTTTCAAAGGGCCGTGCCTCCCGGATGTGGTACTTCCCGGTGGCATAATAGAGTGCGTGATTAATGAAAACAAAGGCATAAACATGAACCAGATAACTGAGGGAAGCCTGAAAATTTCAGAATACGTATGCACCCAGCCAACCAACATAGGCTGCGTAAGCCCAATAAGCCAGATCTATGGGGGCACATTCAGCGCACATGTAACCCCGCTCAACTAAGCCTGGCTGCGCAAACTCCTTAGCATTCCAGCGCGCCTCTTATCGGGTCTCCACATCCCAAGGCTTTTCCTGAAACGCCTCGTCAATCTCTCGTCAGATCTCTGTTATAACTCAGTGATACTTTTAAATATCTTGCCTTAGTATAACTGTCCAGAGCGGTTGTGATATGGAAAACAAATACGATACAGGACTTCCTATGCCTAGCGGGAAAATGGCTGTCTCCCAGGTTGACCCGGCAAGCGTGCCTGAAAATCCAATACTGGCGCCTTACCACCGCACAATAGAGGAAGTAAGCAAGATGCCTGTGCTTGAGCGGACTAAGACTGTCTGCCCTGAATGCAAGCTGATAATAGACGGCACCATATACAAGGACGAAGAGAACGTGATGATACGCAAGAACTGCCCCGAGCACGGATGGACCGTTGAGAAGTACTGGGAAGACTATGACATGTACATGAAAATGCGCAATTACAATTACTTCGGAAGGGGCTTCGACAATCCCAACTACGTGAACAAGGGGGAGAACTGCCCGTTCGACTGCGGCATATGTGAGAGGCACAAGTCGCACACAGGGCTTGCCAATGTAGTAATAACTAACAGGTGCCACCTTTCGTGCTGGTACTGCTTCTTCTATGCAAAGGAAGGCGAACCAATATACGAGCCAACGCGTGACGAGCTCTTCAAAATATTCAAGGAGCTCAAGGCCCAGAAGCCGATACCTGCCAACGCCCTGCAGATAACCGGCGGCGAACCTCTGATGAGGAGCGACATAACCGAGATAATAAGCCTTGCAAAGCAGGCCGGATTCGACCAGATACAGCTCAATACGACAGGGATAATCCTCGGTGAGAATCCTGAGCTGGCATTCAAGATAAGGCATGCCGGGGTAAGCACCCTGTACATGAGCTTCGACGGAGTCTCAAAGAGGGCGAACCCTAAGAACCACTGGGAAGCCCCAAAGACGCTTGACGCATGCCGCAAGGCAGGGATAGGCATAGTGGTTGTGCCAACGCTCATCAGGACGGTCAACGACGGCGAGATGTCAAACATAATAAACTTCGCCCTGAACAACAACGATGTAATAAAGGCGGTAAACTTCCAGCCTGTCTCCCTTGTTGGCAGGATGCCTTCAAGGATGCGCGAGAAGCAGAGGATAACCATACCTGGTGCAATAAAGCTCATAGAGGAGCAGACAGGCGGTGTCATAACCAAGGAGGACTGGTTCTCGGTGCCATATGTGGGCGGAATAAACAAGTTCATAGAGGCGCTTACAGGGCAGTACAAATACGACCTATCTATACACTTTGCATGCGGTGCGGGCTCATACATATTCCAGGAGCCTAATGGCAAAATCGTCCCGCTTACCAGGTTTGTTGATGCTCCGGGCCTGCTCGAGCACCTTCAAAACGCGGTAAATGAAATGTCTGGCAAGTCGATGCTGCACAGGAGGCTGATCGCAATGAAGGCAGTCTCGCAGATGAACAGGTTCATCGACAAGGAGAAGCAGCCAAATTCCATAAACTTCTCGAAGCTGCTCATGTCGGTAATATTCAAGCACGACTTCGCGACGATGGGCGCCTTCCAGCTCAAATCGATGTTCCTCGGCATGATGCACTTCCAGGATGAGTACACCTACGACATAAAGAGGGTGGAGAAGTGCGACATACACTATTCCATGCCTGACGGAAGGGTGCTTCCATTCTGCACGTTCAACGTCTTCCCAGAAGTCTACAGGGACAAACTACAGAAGCAGTATGCAATACCTTCAAAGGAATGGCAGAACATGCACAACGACTGGACGTACAGGAGCGACAAGTACATGCGCGATGTCAAGGCGCTAGAAGCCTCAGAGTCCTACAAGAGGGCATACGTGGAGATGAAGGACATCTTCAAGCTTCCTGTAAACCTGGAGGAAGCCGCAAAGATACGCGCCTCGAAAGCCAGAGGCGAGCAGATAGAGGCACGCCAGGTGGTTGTAGTTAACTCCGCAAGCTCAAAGGGACATGCACATACCCACACGGAAACAGTGCCTGCCTCAAAGCCAGCCCATTCTCATGCGGCAGTCAAGCCAGCCCATACCAACAGGGAAGATCCTGCCGAGGGTTCGGGCTGCGCCTGTGGCCGCCATGACAATGCCTCTGAGGAAGAAAGCGGCTGCGCCTGTGGCAGACACGGCGCTTCAAAGGAGCAAGGGCATGGATGTGCATGTGGATCCGGAGGCTGCGGATAAACGCAGCATCTCAAAAAGCATAATCGCTTGTGAAGTGCATGGACCGGCGTGAAGACCATAACGAGCAGAATGTCTACCAGAAGGAACTGGAGGAGCAGCTGAGCGGCAGTCAGGTAATCTACAACGACCAGGTTACCATCGACGGCAAGCAGTACCGTGTGCCTTACGGCATGGTAAAGGAGATAGAGTTCTCAGACGTCCCGAAGGAGGGCATGATGGACATGGAGCATGCAGCAAGGCTTCAGTACCGCCTCATGCTGCAGGAGCCGGTGCTCAGGGCAAAAGTCGAATTCGTCAAGCAGAAGATAACTATCGTCTACAATCCTACAGAAGCGAAGAACAACAAGCCAAAGATATCCAGGGAGGAGCTGGTCTCATTCCTCTCCAAAGAAGGGGTGAGGATAGATCCAACGCACTTCTCTGAAAAAGATTTCGACTACCTGAAGGAGATGTATAGCTACCAGTTTAATCCTCCCTCTATACGCGAGAGGCCTCCATACGGCTACACGATATCCGAATGGAAGAGGATGCGCGATAAGTACAACAGCGATACGGAGAAGGGCAAGGAGGAATCGCAGAAAAAGTTCAAGGAATGGCAGGACAGCTACGCAGCGGAGCACAGCGAGATACTCTCGGACAAGGTCTCCGCGAAGCACAGGAATCCCTCAATAAGGGAAAAGCTCTTCGGCAAGAAGAAGAAAGGCGAGAAGGGATTCTGGTTCCATGGAGTCTAATTCCTGAACTCTGGAGAAGTTGCTTATAACCGTATCTTTACATACATTCAAGGATAAATGCCGCAGTAGCTCAGTCCGGGAGAGCGTCCGCCTGAAGAGCGGAATGTCGCAGTTTCAAATACTGCCTGCGGCATCTGAAAGCAGAGGCATGCATGCCTCCGCTCGCGTTCCTCCGAACCAAGTAATAAAAATCCTTGTTCCCATCAATTATCAATGGAATATTCGCTAGAATGCCTCTCCTGCGCAGCCACATATGCCAGCACTTATGCCTCCCAGACATGCGCACGGTGCGGCAGCAACCTGGAAATAAACTACAAAAAGACGTTCAGGATAAAGAAAGCCAGTCCAACCTCGCTATGGCAATACCTGTCAGCACTCCCCAGAGGACGCTACAAGAGATGGCTCGCAGGCGGCACAAAACTAATCGAATCCAAAACTGATCCAGGGCTTTTTCTCAAGCTTGAGATAGAGAACCCGACAAGGTCATTCAAGGACAGGGGCTCTGTCATAGAAATTAGCAAGGCGGCCGAGTACGGCTACAATCAGATAGCCTGTGCCTCTACTGGAAACATGGCCTTCTCCCTTTCATACTATGCAGAGCTTGCGGGCATTGCCTCGACGGTATTCATCGGAGGCACGCCCAACCCTGACAAGCTGCGGTACATACGCGACACACATGACGCAAGAATAGTAAGGGTGAAGGGCGATTTCAACAAGGCCCTCGAGCAGGCCTATGCATATTCGAAGAGGAATGGCGCCTTCCTCACCGGAGACTACGGGTACAGAAAGGAGGGCCAGAAGAGCATGGCCTACGAAATAATAGACCAGCTAGAGTCAGTTTCACACATAATAGTGCCCGTCGGAAATTCGACACTTCTGAGCGGAATCTTCAAGGGCCTGCAGGAGATGAAATCTTCAGGCAGGATAAAAAGATTGCCGAAACTAATTGCAGTGCAGGCATCCGGCTGCTCTCCGCTTTACAGGGCATTCGTCTCCGGTTCAGACGTAACGTATCAGAAGCCGAATACTGCAGCCGATGCGATAGCCGTCGGATATCCTACTTTTGGGGTTCAGGGGCTCGAAGCCCTGCTGGAAACACGCGGAAAGGCCGTCGCCGTCACAGACAATGAGATGAGAAGGGAGCAGGAATCGTTTCTGAAAGAGTACGGGCTGCATGCCGAGCTTGCAGGCGTAGCCAGCATTGTTGCATGCAGGAAATTGGGTCTGAGTGCGAAGGACAGGGCAGTCGCAGTAATAAGCGGCGGAAATGTCTGACTAATGCATTGCGTCTTTTTTGCTGCCGCGCGCAACCTCATACAGCGATATTATGAACAGCACGAGGACTATCCCGTGAACGCTTGTGCACCACTCGCATATGTGTCCCACCAAATACTCTATGTAAATAAAAAAGAAGACCGAACCCAGGCCTGCTATCGCCCAGAGCAGGAGCGCGTCCGCATTTCCAAAGGCAAGAAGCCCGAGCTCGACCACGAAGAATATGACTCCATAAACTGCAATAGGCACTCCAAAGACATATGCATACTTGCTGTTAAGCACGCTGCTGCAGTTTATTATGCCATTGGTAGAGCATGCCAGCGGTACGCCCTCATAGTGGTAGAGCGTAAGGTACAACGCCACTGCGAGCCCCGCGAGGGCAAGCACTATCTGGAGCTCACGCCTGCCGACTCTCATACCTAACCTGCCTCGGAAATTACTGCTTTCACGTAAGGCTGGGAGCAGACGTCTGAAGGCGAGTTATTGTCGATCTGGCATATCTGCGCAGTTATCAGGTCTGCAGTGCCGACTATTGACTGGGCCTGCAACGAAGATGCGTTTGAGAGCTGCTGTGCTATCTCTGTCCAGTTCCTTCCGCCAAGCACGCTCTTCGGGTCGTAATTCGCGTCCAGCATGACTGTCTTGTTCGCGAAGAATATGAATGGTATGCCGCCGCTGGGATCATTCTGCCCAAAGACTGCAGCCTCTGAGGCGTTGGGCTGCTGCAGCGGGGTCATGTTGTTTGTCGTCTGCTCTACCGAAACGAAGGAGATGTAGGGGCTGTAGTAGCTCGAATTGTAGAACGTGAACGTGGGCGTGCTGGGTGCGTAGTCTGTCTTGCTAGAGGTCATGAAATGCAGGTTTGAAAAGTTCCCGAATCGCATGAGCGCAATTATCATGCCCCATCTTTCAGCTGCGCAGAATGGGCAATATTCTGCACCTATGTAAAGTACCTCTGGCTTGCCGCCAACGTAAGTGGGATTGCCATTTATTGACTTTACATTCCTGCTTGCGAGCCCGATTCCTATTTGGTTGCTTATGGAATCAGATATCGAGAATTCCGAAAGTATGCTCTGTGGGACCTTTAGGTTGTCATATGCAGGCAGGCCTTGGGATGAGGCTGTTGGCACGAGAAACGTGCCCAGCACAAGCAGCAGAACTGCAGCCGCAATCACTACGAGGGCCACTCCATACAAATACTTCTTTTCCATAAAATCACATGTGTATTAACGTATCCCGCAAGCACGCGGGCACTGTAAGAACTACCCCCCTAATCTATATATAATATATCCCTACCTTGCGCCTATGTCCTCGTTTCCATTGCAGAAAGTTTCTCCTTTATCGTTTCTGCAAGGAACCTCACTACCTCTCCTATCCTTTCAGCCTCGCTCACTTTTATGCTTGCCGCATTCCTGTGCCCGCCTCCCGACTCTATCAGGCCCGGGAACGCCTTTTTTGCATCTGCAATGCTTCCTGGTACGTCAGCACGCTCTCCAACCGCGCCGCTGACCCTTATCGATACGTACTTGCCCATGTATACCATGACCACCGCAGGCCTGCCTTCCTCAACCCTGCTCAACAGCTTGGAGGAGAACCTTCCCGGAAGAGGATATTTGGTCGAGGCGCTGCGGAGCTCGCTGTAATCCAGCAAGAAGATGTCTGCCACGGGGGTCTTCATCCTGCGTATGGACCTAAGCCCTGCGTCAAGCGTCTCATCAAGCCTCATCCTGGCATAACTATACAGCTCATCGCGCTTCTTCTTATCTGAAAGGGCCGAGACTATTTCTGAAGGGGTCAGGTCCTTTCCTCCCCCGGTAACAATTCTGGGATCGCTTGTGATGAGGTCCAGTATGATTGCAGCCTCGCCGCCTTTCTGTTTCTCAGCCGCGAACCTGCTGTAGTCCCCTACCAGAGATGCGCCTTCCATCTCGGAGGTGTCAGCGTCAGAGAAGGCATGCGCAAACACGCATGCAAGGAGCCCTGCCGTATATCCTGAATCCGACCCGAAGATCCACGGGTTTATATAATGCTCAAGCTCCCTTCCTGCAAAATTCTCCTCTATCGGGTGGTGGTCGAGCCATATGATATCCGTCTTTCCCTCGATCTTTGCGATTCCCTGATTGCTTCCCTCCGAAGTGCCGAAGTCTATGATCAGGAGCAGGGGCTTCTCAACGCAGCTGTAATTGCCGAACGCAAGTATATCGTAGAAAGCGTCTTCCTTTCCGTAAGCTACTCCTCTCTGCATAATCCATCTGAAATTTGAAGATGCGTGACTGCCTGCGGCGAGGCTGTTCAGGCTCTCGAACAATCCCACTGCGCCGCTGGATCCATCTGCATCATTATGGAACCTTATTATCACAGGCGCCCCGACAGCCGCCTTTCTCAGGAAAAGCCTTGCTGCCTCGGTGAGCTTCTGCCACATCCTCTCGGTTGCCTTGTCTATTTCTGCTATGCCTGTCTTATATGCCTCCGCGTGCAGCATTTCATCCACGTTGGCATCTACCTTGCCGAAGACCTTCTCCTTGTTCAGCTCTTCACCGGCCCTGTCTGAAACCACTCTCCCTTCTTCTACGCAAACCTTCTCCCCCAACTTAATCCCGGTTGCACTCCCAGTCTCGATTTCCTTGAGGGTGCTGCCGTCTTCCGCAACGACATAAGAAACGCCTCTGTAGCGGTTTATGCATGTGACTATGCCATTCATGCTTATTATTGTGTTGCGCTATAGTTATAATATATATCCTGCATGCAGGCCTGGCTTGCAGTTGAGTTGCTTATGTATCCGCAAAAAGAGGAGTCGTTGTAGGCCTTTGCAAGCGCAGCATAACATTCATACTTGTATATCGTTTCTGAAATGCTTCCGCAGTTGCTTGCATTCTTGGAGCTGATGGCCTCTCCTATCTGGAGTATGCCCTGGCATGTTGTAAAGTTCTCTCCTGAATATGTTCCGCATGCGCTAGAGATGGTACTGCTGTTTATCTGAATGTTGCTCTGGGCTGTCTGCGTTCCGCTTGTCTGGTTGCATATCCCTCTTACTATTGAGTTGCTGACCATCGCGCAGTCCGTAGCGTTTCCTGTGTCTGAGGCAATCTCCGCGTAGCAGTAATCCTTGGCGCTGTAGCTTATGTTGTACTCGGAGAGGTAGACCGACGGGCCCTGGCCCGGTGTTCCCACTCCAGAATAGCTCACATTTGCTGCTCCTATCTCCCCAAGGTATACTATGTTTGAGACTTCGGGCACTGTGCTTGTGTTTGAGACCATTGTGCAGTAATATGCATGGCCGCTGCGTTTTGCCTCGGAAAGATAAACTCCGGAATAGCAGACGGTGCTGTTTTCGCCATTGCTTATTGTCCCGCATGCGGTGGAATTCCCAGTAATTGCTGCAAGCGTTTCTATGCACGAGCTTTCCATTGAGCCGTTCAGATACCTGCATGCTCCATATCCTCTGGTCGCGTTTGCAACTTCCAATATGCATTCATAGGTCATGTTATTGGAGGACAGGTACGTGCAGGCACGCGGATTCCTATCTGCCTGCGCTACCTCGGAATAGCAGTAATCCTTTCCACTCTGGCTCACCATTCCGCATACTGATGCGTTGTTCGAAGAGCTTGCAAGGGACGTAAGGCAGGCATTTCTGTCCTGCTGAAGTATTATCGAGCTGCATTTTCTAACTGTGCCACTTCTCCCAGCGGCATGTATGTTGACCACAACACCGATCACCACAAGCATCGCTGCCACAACTACGTATGCTGCTATCCTTGCATTGTTGTTCAGCGGATGGGAAAGCACGATACCAGTCTCCCCTGCGGGAAGTTTATACTTAAATCACAATACTATTATATTAACGCTAAGCCTATATTGGTCTGATGCGATGGACAAGCGATTGGCACTTCTCGGTATACTACTCGGGCTGGCAGGTTTTGCGATTGCAACGGCGTCCTACAATCCCGCGTCTGTAGTATATTCTCCAAAGTCATCAATAATTATCGCGCCAAACTCGATCTCGTACACAACAGTGAAACTAAATCAGACCAGCCTCCTCTCTCTTATATTCTCCTCGAAGCCCTCTCCTGTGGACTTCTACCTCCTGAACCAGTCGGGCTTCACCCTGTTCGAGCGCTACTTTGCCTCAAGCTCGATAACGAGCAATGCAGTATCCGCGCTTGAAGGAAAAGGCCTTCTCCTATACATAAAAAACAGCACCGGCGGAGTGTTTCCATACAACAGCACATATTCCGAGATAGGGTTCAGGCAGCCCTCATACACCTACAACCTATCTGCTTCCACCCCTTTCTACAACGGCACATATTATCTCGTGTACAAAAACCTGGGCTCAAACTCTACCAATGCCAGCTTCGAATATGCGATACCAAACACCGGACTGCTTCTTGACAGCTCCTCATCCGCGATACTTGGTCCTGCAAGCACCGTATCTGCATTTCTTGTGCTGGCGGGGATGGTGCTCTTCATACTCTCGTTTATACGCCCTGGAAAAGAGCCCAAGACTGCAAAGGAAAAGGAGGAGGAGATACTTCTCTTCTATGATAAGCTAAGCAAAACGAAATCCAATGGCACTTCCAGGCGAAAGCCAGGGCATAAGGGGCAATAGAAAGCAAAGTGGCATTGGCTACAACGTGAGAAATGAATTTTTTCTCACCTGTGGCTATTCAGAGATTTTCAATTAGGAGAGTTTATAAGTTTTTAGCCTGATTATACTCGTGTGTATAGATGCGCGAAAGGGTGCTGACTGGAATAGACGGCCTTGACAAGATGCTAAATGGCGGCATACCAAAGTTCAACCAGGTAGTAATTGCGGGAGGGCCTGGAACAGGCAAGACGCTTCTCTGCCTGGAGTACCTTTACAAGAATGCGCTCGCCGGAGAGACCTGCATCCTCTTCTCCCTTGAAGAAGAATCAAAGATGATACTGGAGAACATGAAGGAAGCCTATGGCCAGTTCTCCGAGATAGACCGGCTCATAGCCGAGCACAAGCTAATAATAAAGGGCACCGACCAGGCATCCTCGCTAATCCAGAAAGACAAGAAGGGAAACATATTTACCTTCACTACCACGATAGCCGACATCGAGTCTGTAATAATAGAGTACTCGGCAACAAGGGTGGCGATAGACTCCGTCTCGGTAATGAAACTCTTTGTCAAGGATCCTTTCGAATACAGAAGCGTCTCGACAAGCCTTGTAACCATGCTTCGCAAGCAGAATGTCACTTCCCTGCTCTCCATGGAAATAGAGACTCCGGAGAAAGAAAAGCTGATATTCGAGCCGGAGTTCTTCATATATGACGGAATAATAGTAATGTATCTAAGCGGCGCAGTCGAGGAGAACCGCGTGCCTACTGTGGAAATAATAAAAATGAGGGGAACACCGCACAGCTTCTCCACCGTTCCATACGAGATAACTGCTAATGGCATAAACCTTCTGCTTATTCCAAGGCGAGAGTAGACGGCCCGCGCGTGACTGGCTATAGTCCTGGTAAAATCACAGTCAGCAATGGGAATGCCAACGACTATTCAGGAAACCAGAACAATGGCGCTCCCAGCAAAGTCGTATTCACTACCTCATGGGCTGCGGTACACTCCACCACAACCATTGTACACTCATATGTTGCCTAACCGCATCTTCAGCTCCTCCGCATTCAGCTTTGTAGTGAGCAGAGGTATGTGCTCTATCTGGGCAATCTTTATGGCAAGCTTGTCCACGGTCTCGATGTTCTGTATGACGACTACCTTGGGCTTTATGGGAGCTACCCTCACGACAACCATCGGCGACCTGCCCGTGCTTACCTGGTCGAATATGAACGCCCTCTCGCTTGTAGCTCCGAAAAGCCTTGGATAATCCGAAGGAGATATCTCCAGTATGACCCTCAGGCTGTCAAGGAGCGTATAGCCGAAAAGCTTTATGGTGTCAAGGTAATTCGGATTTGCTACTATCTTGGCATCTATGAGCCTGACAAAATCAACCCCGCTTATTGGTGCAGAGAAGTCCTTAAGGAAGAAAAACGAAGCGTCATCTTTGGGCCTGCTGAATCTGTCAAGATTCCGCGTAACCTCCCCTCCATTCTGGGCATCTATTGCCAGAAGCGCCTGGATAAACCTCCTGATGATCCCAACTCCAGGGCTAGACCTCCTGTTTCCCTCATAATCACTTATTGTCGATGTTGATATCTTCAGGTACTTGGCTAGCTCTACCTGTGAGATGCCGAAAAGCTCTCTCCACTTCTTCATCGTGCTTCCGGGTGTATCTGAGAGTGTTATCTCCCCGGCTATCCATTCCTGCAAAGAGTCCATCAATGCGCCTCATACATAATATCACCGTGAGGTTTTTATAAGCTCCCCAAAGTGACGAATACTGATTCGTCATTCATCCCTCACCGATCTGATATGCTTTTTATAAAATCCGAGCATCATCCGTTTCCAGATTTTCAAGAATCCCTGCCTCTGGGCTTATCTGCCCTTCCTGCCTCCTTATTCTTTGCAATGTTCAGGAATTTCTTGATCTGTACTGCGTTCTGCCTTCCGAACCTCCCCCGAAGATACAACTCCTCAAAACTCTCTGGTCTATTACTGCCCCCAACTCTCTTTACTCTATTGAAGCCCATCGCATTGCTTCTCTCGGCCAGCCAACCATACTCTATCTTGCCTACGCCCAGCTCTATCTCCTTCCTTGGTCTCTTTTTTGTTCTAACGTTCATCAATTCACTTAAACAGTCTCTTAAAATTATCCTCCCTAATCATGTTCCTTACCTTGAAACTATCTGGACCAACCCTTGTAATATATGCTCTCGAGACCCTGCCCATAAAATAAAGTTCCATTAGCTTCGTATATATGGGGGCCATCTGGCTCTCTTTAAGCAAACCGCTTGTATCATCGACCAGCACTACACAACTGCCAACTCTTATACTAATTTCTTCGACATCCTCCAAGACAAGCATGAAAAAGTCAAGAAGAAGGGTACCAGCATTCGAGTCTTCCTCTGGAAACCCAGCTCTAAACTTCAAAAAATTGTCCCAATTCAAAACAATCACTAGGTTTCCATCTCGCCGTTCAACATCCCTTATCCTCTGAAGGAAAGCTGTCTTGCCAGATCCATTCGGTCCAGATACAATTGCAAAATCCGGAAGCCCATTGAGTTTACATTCCCATCCATTCATAACTCCACCTTAAATGTGCTTATAACTTGCCTCCACTATCCATTCTTCTCGGACTGAGCAGCCGATTCCGGAAGGCGCATCTGTCTCATCTGGTATCATATCACCACCATGGTGTGAAATAAAATGGCAATCTATCAAGTCAAAAACTTATATGTCTATGTTTAGACTATACATAAGTATATAAATGTATTACTGCATAGTAGTTGTAGCAATGGACAACATAACGCTTATCGCGACGTTCTACAACGTTAAACCATTCCTTCCAGCCGCGCTTAAATACCAGCCGAGGAAGGTTGTACTGCTTGTTGATGACGACGGGAGAGAGCTCAAGGAAAACATAAAGTCCGTGAAGAAGACCTTTGGTGAGATCGTGCAGTTTGAAATGGCTAAAATGTCAAAAGATGACATCTTTGCAATAGCAAAGGCTATGGTTGATCTGATAGACAAGAACAAGGCTCCCGGAACGAGAATAGTAGTAAGCGTTGGCGGCGGAAGCAGGTCGCTAGCCAACGCAGCACTCCTGGGGTGCTACGCACGTCCCGACAGAGTCTTTAAGATAGTCTCTAACGGCATGAGGGACAATGAGGTAATAAGCCTCCCAAAGCTCTCTTACAACATTGGCTCTACCAAACGTGAGCTTCTGGTCAAAATGCAGGATAGACGGAACAGAACCATACTCCAGATAGCAAAGGAGATGAGAAAGACCAGGGGTATGATATACCAGCACCTCAAGGAGCTCAAAGACCACGGATACCTGGATGACGATTACAATATAACAGACGCAGGAAAATTGGCCTTGTTATAAAATAACCATGCTGGTGCATTATTTTGCATAAGAATGCTATCTATACAATAGAAAGTAAGGTCCGGTTATTGGGTTGTGGTTTAATCTGCACTCTTACCGCGCCAATCCCTTCACGTGAGGCTAATGTCATGTTAAAATCGGCCACAAGCCATCCGACTATCTCATCGCTAAGGTTTTCCATATGAACAGGCTAATCCTTGCAAATCCTGGAACCGGAAAGACAACCACTCTCGCTACGAAAGTTGTCCAGCTGCTCAAGGAAGGCATCCAGCCAAAAGACATACTCTGCATAACATTCACCGAGAAGGCAGCTAACGAAATGAATCAAAATATAAGGGAACTCATTGTAAAAGAAAAGCTTACCACAAAGCTCCACGAGCTAAACGTACATACATTTCACAGTTACGCCCTTTCCTACTTGGAAGAAGAGGGAGGCATGTACGAAGTTCTTGGAAACAATGCAATACGATATTCAATTTTCAAGAGTTTTGAGGCCAATAATGCATTCAACTACTCGAAAGAATACATAATAGGGGACATAGTACCCAAGGTGGAAAACGCGATAAGATACATAAAGAGCTATGGAATAACTCCGAATCTGGTAAACCTGAAAAAATGCCTGCCTGAGATCGAACACATATTCACGGAGGAGGAAGTAGACAACATAACCATCGAGGAAGAGCTTAAGTTTGCGGAATACTTCCTGAAAGCTTTCCAAGATTATGAAAAATCAAAGAAAGACGGGCACATAGACTACAATGATATGCTTATCAATTTTGTGAATCTCAAGGAAAAGAAGAAATTCAAGTTCGTGCTCGTTGATGAACTCCAGGATGTAAACGAATTGGAGGCGGAGATAGCGATCCAGAGCGGTGAAGAGCTTTTTCTTGTGGGAGACAGGAAACAGTCCATATTCGGTTTCCAGGGAGGATCGATAAGGAACTTCAAGATCATCGAAGAGAAACTGAATCCGAAGAAAGAGAAGCTCGTGAAAAACTACAGGAGCGCAAAGAAAATCGTCAACTACGCCATCGAACACTTTAAAACCAATACCAATAACAAGGAATATGCAAATGAACTGGAAGGATTCTCTCCAGTAAGGGCAGAAACCGGCAGCGTGAAAATAATAGCGACTGAAAGGGGTCGTCAAGAAGTCCTGGCAGTAAAAAAGGCCATTGAACT
>DAHXKV010000020.1 GCA_027366155.1 Microcaldota archaeon | reverse complement strand
CATAAAGTCTCTGGAGGAGATGATAAGGAACAAAGGCCTCGAATATGAGTTTTCAATAGATTACAGCGTACCGAAGATAGAGGCCGACCCAAACAGGCTTATACAGGTCTTTGTTAACCTCTTGGTTAACGCATACAAGTTCACCGAGAACGGGAGCATAAAGGTAAGGGCCTTTAGAAAAGGCAAGAACATAATGGTAGAGGTAAGGGATACGGGAATAGGCATAAATCCGGAGGACAAGAAAGTGCTCTTCAAGCGGTTTTACCAGATAAACAAGAAAGGACTGACCAAGCAGGAGGGCTCTGGAACGGGGCTTGGGCTGACAATAGTCAAGGAGATAGTGAACCTCCACGGAGGAAGGATAAGTGTAGGGCCCGAGAGCGCGGTGGGAAAGGGCAGCGTTTTTTGGTTTACCATACCAATACACAGGAAGACACGGAGGAAGGAGAAGGAAACCGAATAGGGTGTAGACCGAGGAGTCGGATGCGCTTAAAATTTCCCTCTTTACGGAAGGAGAGCGCCGCAGGAATTGCCGATGCCTTCCTGGAAAGCGTATGCGTGGCTCAGACTGGAGTAATTTGAGCCCAGGTACTGTCCTTGGAACTTGAGGTTTGTGACTACGCCTGAGCTGGAATTGAGATTAAGCGTAAGCGCGACTGCGGGCAGGGCCGTTGAGGGGGTCTTGAGCAGATATGAGACAAGATAATTGTTTTTCCCAAGATAAGATGCGGTGAGATTAACATTTGTAGGAGTGGCGCTGCTTGCGTTGGCATAGTCGAAAGCGCCAACCGGGTTCTGGCCTCCTGCGCCAATCTGGCTCCTGTATGCGAGGAAGGTGGTATTGTACTCAGTTGGGGTGCACGCCGAGTCTTTTGAATATAGGGCTGCATAGTTTTTCATCAGGGCCCCTATATACGTAGTATTAAGCAGGGATGAGACATTATCGATTGGCGAGGAGACGCTTGGCTTCGTTGTGGTTGTGTTGGATATTGTATTGGATGGGGGTATCGTAGGTGGGGTTTTTGTGGTGGTGTTTGGCTGTGTGGTAGGGGTGGTCTGGTTTAAACGCGTCGTCGGCTGGGTGGCGTTTGTATAGGAATAGAGGGAGGCAGGCTGGCGGGAGGAGATGCCGGGGCTCTGCTTTACGGCAAACTGGGATGGTATCCCAATAAGCGTGATAGTCGAGTTTTTTGCGTTTGAAGAGTCGAGCGTTATCCTCATGTCTGCCGTGCCTGTGAGATTCGCGCTTATATTGAGCTCGCCTTTGGGGTTGAGAGCAAATACAGTTATCGGGTTGGTTAAGACAGGCACCTTGCTCAGGTAAAAATTCGCGTATGAGTCAGAGGTATTTTCAAGATAAAGCGCGTATGTGTTTCTCCCTCCGCCGACGGTGAAGTAAAGGCTCTGTCCCGATGAGAGCCTTGCCGTGTAGTTTGACTCTGAGAGAGAGACTGTGCCGTGCTGTGAGGTTATGAAATAGGCAGCGATGCCGGCTATCAGCACGACTATCAGCGCATTTCTTATGAGCGGTAGCATGTGGCCTCGGTGAGGTCTGCGTGGTTTGAATGGGTGTGGTGCCGAATCCATGTGGCTTCTATGAAATATTTATCCTTATAAATATTTGCAACGTGCCGGGATATTGGCTCGCGGGCCGTTTGGTTGCCTGCGGAACGGTGGAAGACGGCTACCCAAAGTCAGCGTGGGCGAGAAAAGGAATATATTATCTTGTGAGGATTTCTTATTTTGATTTGATGAAGAGCCTCGAGGACGCAGAAGCTGACCTGATCTCAGTCATAAACGAGAGGCAGGAAGTTACTTACAGCGAGTTGAAGAGCTTTGCCGATTCGCGTGGCATCGAGGAGGAGATGCTTAAGAAGGGACTCTCAGTACTGGAAAAGGCGCATGCCATAGCACCGCGCAGCAGCGGAGGCATACTCACGTATTACATATTGCAGGAGAAGCCCTTCTTGAACAGGATAATGATAGTCGAGGATGACAAGAATATAAACAGGCTCATGGCACTTTCTATAGGAAAGGGTTTCGAGATAACCCAGGTATACGACGGTGCAGAAGGGCTGCGGAAGATAAAGTACGAGAAGCCCGATTTGGTCGTCCTTGACCTGATGATGCCTGGGGCTGACGGGCTGCAGATATGCAAGAGCATAAAGACAGACCCTAACCTGAAGGACACTATAGTCATAATAGTAAGCGCGATGGACGCCACATCTAACAGGTTCAAAGGCATAAAGTATGGCGCCGATTATTACATAAAAAAACCATTTGACCCAGCAGAACTGCGCAGCCTTGTAACCATATTCCTGAAGAAGAAGGAGGGCAAATTTGATCCGCTGATAGACCTGCCAAACGAACAGAAAATATCAGCGGCCGTAGAATCGATGCTAAAGGGAACGGACAAGGATTATGAGATGGGCAGAATAAGAGTGGAGGGGCTTGGAGGTTTTGCGGCCAAATTCGGCAACCCTTCAGGCATAACAATACTTAGACTGGTTTCGCAGATGCTCCAGGACAAGGTAAAGGAAAGCAGGAGCAGCGTATTTGTAGGGTTCCTTAACGGAGATGATTTCATAATAGGCGGGGACAAAAGAGAGGTAGGGAATATCTCGGCTTCGCTTAACTCGGAATTCGACGCCGTGCTTCCGTTCATTTACCAGGGCGAGGGATACAAGCCTATAGAGCTTGGAATCGAGGATACTTATGGCGCTGAGAAGCCCAGCCTCGCGATCTCTTACTCGGAGATACGCAAGGATTCAGTCATAGAAAGGATGGCTGAGATTCGCAGGGGCAAAGAGAAGAATGATGGGAAGGAGATAGGCGCGTACACGTACGAAGAACTCAGGCATATGCTAGGTGGTGGAAACCTGGACATAACCATTACACGGGACCCTGGGAGTGGAGTCAGGCTCTCTGTTGAGAAGAAAGGGGACGCCAAGCGCGACGATAAGAAAACAGGGGACGTGGACAGAGTATAGATTTTGCTTACCCTAGCACGCTGTCCATCATCTGGTCCATCGAGTAGATTCCTTTTTTACCTGATATCCATCTTGCAGCGAAGATGGCGCCAAAGGCAAAGTCTGCGCGGCTTCTTGTTGCGTGGACCAGTTCCATGTTGTCAGACTGGCTGTCGAATCCCACAACGTGCCTGCCAGGATTCCATCCGGACCTCATGCTTACAACATGCAGCTCTTCGGGGCTTATCTTCCTGCCGTCTATCCTGTCGAATGCGAGCTTTGTCTTTCTGGGAACGTTCTTCATTATTATGCCTGCCAGCGCCTTGGCTGTTCCGCCTGGCGCGTCTGTCTTCTGGTTATGATGGCTTTCGGAAACGTAGATATCGTATTGCTCAAGCCTTGAGATCATCTTTGAGGCTGAATCAGTTATCCTAAGGAAGACGCTCATGCCAACTGAAAAGTTGGTTGAGTATACAAGACCCGTGCCGGCCTGCTTGACAATTTCCTCAGCCTCTGGAAGCTTATCCGACCATCCGCTTGTTCCGACAACCATGTTTTTCCCAGCTGCGGCTGCGGCGCGTATGTTTCCCATTACTGCATCCTTGTTCGAGAAATCGAAAACTATATCGGCTCCTACCAAGGCCTCTGGAGTTGCAGCCTTCGCTGTTGCCTCGAGCGCTCCAGGATCTATTACCGCAGCCACGCCAATGCCTTCAGATTCAGCCTGGCGCCTAATCTCTTTCCCCATTTTTCCGTATCCGATTATACCTATTTTCATGTAAACACTTTAATTGGCAAGTGATAAGGGCTGTATGCTCCCGGGCCTCAGTCATGCATTTTTATCGAGGCTCCATCGAAATCGAATGTGCTGAAGTAGTCATTCGGCGTCTCCGCCCTTCGTATCATTTCAACCTCGCCATCTTCCCTGAGGAGCAGCTCGGCACTCCTGAGCTTACCGTTGTAGTTGAAGCCCATGGCGTAGCCGTGTGCACCTGCATTGTGTATGGCAAGCATGTCGCCCCTTTCTATCCTCGGAAGCCTCCTGTCTATCGCAAATTTATCGTTGTTCTCGCAAAGAGAGCCCACAATATCGTACATGCAGTCTTCGGGAGAGTTTTTCTTGCCAAGGACGGAGATAAAGTGGTATGCGCCATACATGCCTGGACGCATCAGGTTTGCCATGCAGGCATCAACGCCTACGTATTCCTTGTATATGTGCTTTTCGTGTATTGCTGTTGTTACGAGATAGCCATAAGGCCCAGTCATCATCCGTCCGTTCTCCATCAATATGCGCAGCGGCGGCAGGCCTTCTTTTTCTATTTTTTCCTCATATGCAGATTTTATCCCCTCAGAGACAAGCTCCAGATTTACCGCCGACTGTTCAGGCCTGTAAGGTATGCCTATTCCCCCGCCGAGGTTTACAAACTCGAAGTCTATCCCTGCCTTCTCCGATATCTCAGCAACAAGGCCGAAAAGCATCTTTGCAGTTATTACCGGGGCCTCTGGGCTTAGCTCGTTTGATGCTATCATTGTATGCAGACCGAATCGCTTAACGCCCTTCGCCTTCATTGTCGAATATGCCTCAATCAATTGCTCCCTGGTGAGCCCATACTTTGCCTCTTCCGGCTTGCCTATCACGTTGCCTTCGGCAGTCTGCCGGTTGGGTCCGGGGTTGTACCTAAAGCAGATTATTTCAGGTATTCCGGCATTCTTTTCGAGGAAGGGTATGTGCGTTATGTCGTCTAGGTTTATCACTGCGCCCAGCTCAAATGCCTTTTTGTACTCATTTGCAGGAGTCTCATTGGAGGTGAACATTATCTCCTCGCCAGACATGCCTATCCTCTCAGAGAGGAGGAGTTCTGGAAGGGAACTACAATCTGTCCCATTGCCTTCTTCCCTGAGAATCCTCACGATATATGGATTTGGACAGGCCTTTACGGCGAAATGGTTCCGGAATCCCTTTGACCATGAGAAGGCCTTTTTCAGCCGCCTTGCGTTTTCCCGAATCCCGCGCTCATCATAGATGTGGAATGGGGTAGGATACCTTTCCCTTATCCGGGTTGCTGCTTTAAGGTCAAAAGGGAGGTCACTATGCCTGTTCATATGCTCATCCCTTCAGATTTTCGCGTATCATCTGCGCTGCGGCCTCTGTATCCTCAAGGCTTGGAACAAGCGCAAACCGCGCGTATCTCGCTGCGTCAGGGGCATTTCCTATGGCGAGCATGCTCCCGGGAGTTATGTTGAGGCCCGTCTTGTTCTTCTTGTCTAGCATCAGCATGTTCTTTGAGAACTCGATGGAATCTGATCCGACATTGGCCCAGACATAGAAAGTCGAATGTGCCATGTAGCTTATGCCAACATCGTCGAGAGCAGAAGTAATCACCTTGCGTTTGCGGTCGTATAGCCTGCGCATCTCCTCCACGTGTGATTCATCAGATAATGCAGCGATACCTGCTTCCTGCACCGCGTTTGCAACCCCAGAGTCTATTTGCGTCCTGAGTTTCCTGTACAGCCCTATGAGCTCGCTTCCCCCCACTGCGAATCCAAGCCGTATGCCAGTGGCGTTGCTCCGTTTGGAAAGGGACTGCATAACTATTAGATTGCTCCAGTCGTCAGAATACTCCAGAAGGGAATGAGGCCTCTCCTTTACGTACATCTCTGTGTATGCCTCATCCGATGCAACTATCACATTGTGCCTTTTTGCAAGCTGTATTATCCCACGGTAGAAGTCTTCTCCTGCAGTTGCGGTGGTGGGATTGTTAGGGTAATTTATCCATATCATCCTTATCCTGTTGTTTTTCTGCAGCACGGATGAAATCTCTTCCAGGCTTGGGACAAACCCGTTCCGCTCCTCAAGCTGGTAGTACTCAGGTGTTCCTCCAGCGAAAACAGTGCCAGCCTTGTATGGGGGATAGCCGATAGAGGGCATGAGTACAGCATCGCCGGGATTTATAAATGCGAATGGAAGATGGAAGACCGCTTCCTTCGAGCCTGCGGTTGTTGTAACCTGCGTGTCCGGGTTGACGTTCACTCCGAAGCGCTTTTGCATCCATGAGGCTGATGCTTCCCTAAAGGCCTTCATGCCTATGTAGCTCGGGTAGCCTGACCTGGAGTGCTTCTCGGCGCCCTGTTGGAGGCCCTTCACTGCGCCTGCGTAGAGCGGCTCTGTCGGGTCACCCACCCCGAAGTCTATTATCTTGTATCCTGCAGTTCTTGCTCTTTCTTTTGCATTGTCGACCTCCGCAAAAGCATACGTCATAAAGTCCCTTAGTCTGCTGCTTGGTTCTATCATTTTCCCATCTCTGAATATTAACACCTGGCGTGCATACGTGCAGGCGCGCGGTACTTGAGTACAAACATGTTAAGATTTGGCAGGATTCAGTGCATTGAGCCGCTTCTTGCCTCAAGTGCATCAAGGGCGTTTTCGTGGCTCCTAGTCGGAGCGGAACGTCGTTCCCCATGCAATGCCTCAATCGGAGTACTGGAGAGGGACGGTTCGGCAGGACGTGCAGACGCGGCAAGAGGGACAAAGTTGGGGCTTACCTGGAGGTGCCTGAAACAGCCGGCTCCTTCCGCAATAGCATCTAGCAATCGTTCATTGTATACATCGGTTCTGCGTGTTGGACCCACCATTGTCCTTCTACCCAAGGCTTCCATATGTAGGAATACTGCAGTGGTTTATAAATACTTTATGTTATTAAGATAACATAAAGTTTGATCTGCTGAGGTTATATAAAAGCCTGCCGGCTTCACATTCTGCGTGACGCATTGCCAGTAGCAGATTGCGCAGCTTGTGCTTTGCAGGTGCCGGGAAACGCTTATGGCGCCACATTAGCGCATATTGTTAGGTATGCACTGCACCTATCGCCAATGCTGCATCAGTTATATATTTTATTGATAGGTGGCATGGAAAGATACTAACAGGCATTGAAGGCAGTGTATCGTACCTTGAGAATCTTGCCAGAAGTGATAAAAGGGTGCTTCTCACATATAAGGGCAGGCTTAAGAAACTGGGTTTAAGGCTTTCAGAGCCCTGATTGTTGGTGCAAAAATGAAACAGGAGGATAAACAAAGCCATAAACGGGAAAACAAACCAGAACAGGCAAAGTACGATATAGAGGCAGATAACCTTGTCAAGAAATTTGGCGAGTTCACCGCAGTAGACGGCATCTCCTTCCAGGTCAAGGAGGGGGAGATCTTCGGCTTCCTCGGACCGAATGGTGCCGGAAAGACCACTACAATAAAAATGCTTACGACACTGCTTGCGCCTACATCCGGAACTGCCAGGGTAGCCGGGAATGACATAAAGAAGGAGCCTAACGCAGTCAGGAAGAGCATAGGCATAGTGTTCCAGGATCCTTCTCTCGATGAAGACCTGACAGGAAGGGAGAACCTTGAGTTTCATGCAATACTTTACAAAATAGGCAAGGAGAAGCGGCAGGAGAAGATAGCCGAGATATTGAAGCTGATAGAGCTTGAGGACAAGGCAGACGTGCTTGTGAAGAATTATTCAGGAGGGATGAAGCGCAGGCTTGAGATCGGGAGAGGACTTCTGCATGAGCCCAAGGTGCTCTTCCTTGACGAGCCTACCCTAGGGCTTGACGTCCAGACAAGGAGGCATATCTGGGAGTACATAAAGAAGCTTAACGATATGCACAAAATAACCTTGATACTGACAACACACTACATCGAAGAGGCAGATTACCTATCGCAGAGAGTCGCATTTGTCGACCATGGCAAGATAGTCGCACTGGATACGCCAAAAGCACTGAAGGACAGGCTCGGAGGCGACGTAATATCAGTGCAGATAAACAAAGACATAGACACGCTTGAAAAACACTTCAAGACTTTGGAGTGGATAAAGAATGTATCGAGGCATGAGAACTACCTGGACATGACAGTGATGGAAGGCGAGAAGAAGATACCTGATATAATAAGGATTGCTGGGGAGAAAAATGTTTCCATAGGGTCAGTCAACCTTCACAAGCCAAGCCTTGAGGATGTCTTTATTTACTATACAGGCAGCACCATAAGGGAGGAGGCAGGGGAAGGGATGCGCGGGATCATGCGTGCGCGCATGAGGAGGGGCGGCAGGTGAGATTATGGACACAAATGCAATCTACGTACTATGGCTGAGGGACGTCAAGCGCTTCCTTAGAGCAAAATCAAGGATAGTTGGAATACTCATGATGCCGATTTTCTTCCTCCTCGGACTCGGCCTTGGGCTCGGTAGTCTGATACACCTCCCAGGAGGAGGCAACTACCTTGACTTCATAGTACCGGGCATAATAGGCATGTCATTGCTATTTACCTCTATATTCACTGGCTCGGCTGTCCTCTGGGACAGGCAGTTCGGATTTCTCAAGGAGATACTTGTGACGCCAAATTCCAGGACCTCAGTAGTCGTAGGGAGGATACTCGGTGGCGCTACGACTGCACTCGCTCAGGCGTTTATAGTAGTAGTGATAGCGATGGCCATCGGATTCGGCATACACCTCTCCGTATTCACACCGCTTGCGATAGTCTTCATGCTGCTCATTGCGTGGACCTTTATAAGCCTGGGCCTTGCCCTAGGATCGCTGATAAGCGATTTCCAGGGCTTCCAGCTGGTGACTAGCTTCTTCACTATGCCGCTCTTCTTCCTTTCCGACGGAATCTTCCCAGTTAGCGTGCTGCCTTCCTATGTAAGGATCGTTACTTACGCAAACCCATTGACATACGGGATTGATGGGCTTAGGATAGCGCTCCTTGGCACTGGCACGTTCTCAGTGTGGACGGACCTGATTGCGCTCCTAATATCTTCAGCAGTCCTTACAGTGGTAGCCGCATATGCCTTTACCAAGACCGATGTCGGATGAGAAGGATCATTGCACACCTTCAGATGCCCTTTAGCATATATGCAGGGCGGGGGTTTTGATTCCAGGGGCTGTGCACCAGGAGAGTCGGATTAGTAAATATCAAGTTTGGGTTTGTGATTGGCGGTGCATCGGCGCAAAACTCGCAGAAAAGACTTTTATATCTGAAATTTTAGATAGACAGGGAAGACTATCCTGAGTTTAGGGAGATCACAATGGTAGAGAGAGTAATCATAATAGGCGCAACAGGAAATGTAGGCAGAACCTTAGTAAGGCAGAGGGTAGAAAAAGACATGGGCAGCATGCACCGCAACCCGACTGTTATTGTAGGAATGGCATCGCGAGAAGAATTCGCATTTGAACGGGATGGAATCCCGCCTGAGAAGGCACTCGCTTTCGCTGAAAGAAAAAGCATTGGAAAGGATACCCACTCCAGCAACGTGTTTGAGGATATTTTCAACATGATTAAAGGCTGCTGGGAGCCGTTCCGCGTGATTGATGTTACGGCATCCAAGGAGATTCTTGATCTCCACCTGAGGATAATAGGCTGCACAGATAGCACCATAGTGACTGCAAACAAGAATCCGGTGGCACTTTCAGTCTACAGTGATTTTTTCAGGCTTGTCTCAGAGCCACAGAGATATGGGCTGCGCTGCTCGGTGATGGCGGGTGCGGAGGCAGTTAATAAGATAATGGACCTCAAGGACCTGGGCGTCTTGATAAAAAGCATAGAAGGTTGCTTTTCCGGAACGCTTGGTTTTATTGCCGACAGGATAAACAATGGAGGCTTACTCTCTGATGCGCTGAAGGCTGCGGTGGAAAATGGTTACACAGAGCCCCATCCTGCAAGCGACCTGGATGGAAGCGATGTCGCCAAGAAGATACTAATACTCGCAAGGCTTGCAGGGCACAGGCTTGAACTCAGCGATGTGAAAATTTCGCCTTTTGTCCCTGAAGAGTATATGCGGAATGAGGATCCTGGAGAATTTGTTTCGAGCATAGGCAGCCTTGATAAAGAATTCAAGGAGCGCAGCAAGGAAGCGAGAGGAAAAGGCAATGTACTGAGATATGTTGCAAGGCTCTCTGTGCGCGATGGAACACCGGCAGTGTGCGTCGGGCTGGAGGAGGTGCACGCAGATGGGCCGCTCGGTGACCTTTCAGGCACGCTTAACAGGATAGTCATAAAGACGGATTTGCCCGGAAGCATGCATTATTCAGTAACGGCCCCTGGAGCGGGGCTTGAGATAACCGGGCAGAACGTAAGGAGAGATTTGCTGTACCAGATAAGAGACAGGAGGCTTGTAACTTAACCGAAGGCTTTGGATGCCAGTTGAGGCCTTATGCAGAAGAAGCCATAACACATATTAGCCTTTGCGTTTGGTATGCATTTTTTACAACTGTTTCGTAGTCCTGTTTTTATACAAGATCTGAGTTATGGTTATAGGGGATACATTGGGAAGAATTCTTGCCGGAGGAGGGGTTGTTCCAGAGAGGATGTTGAACTGCAGCAAGCCGGGTTTCCCCGGCATGTGCCTTATACGCGGTGCTGATTCGGGGAACGTTGCGGAAGTTAGGAGTGCTATAGGGAGTGGTGGCTGCCCTGACCAGAGAACCTGGACCGATGAAACGCCGCTGATAATAGCAGCGAGAAGGGGGCATTTTGAGATCTTGCGTTTATTACTGGATGCGGGTGCGGATCCCAACAAGTGCGATGTCCGTGGAAACACTGCGCTTATACACTCTGCAGGGCTGGGCAACACGGCGGCAGTATCTGAGCTACTCAGGCATGGGGCCCGGGTGGGCCATTTCAACGAAGAGATGCTTGGAGCAGTATGTGCTGCCAGAAGAAACGGACACGAGGAGATTGCCGAGATGATGGAATACCACAGATAGCAAGGCTGGCCGGAGAAAAACCAATGGCTCCCTATAGAATCAGGAGACAGTTTTAAGTATTTCAGAGTAAAGGCTCACGGATTGGTGGAGACTCCGCTCCGATACCCATTCGTTTGAGGCATGTCCATTCCTGCCCATTGGGCCTATTGCTATTACGGGTTTGCCGGTAGCTTTTGCAAAAACATTCTCGTCTGCGACCGATTTTGCGTAGTTTATGCTCATTCCACTGAAGTTTCTTTTTATGGTAGAGATCACCGAGGATACTGCAGGGATTTTGTCGCTGGTCACGTATGGCTCAAGATATGGAGTCTCCCGTTTCTCAAGCGCCACCTCGATTGAGACTCCTCCAGGTATGCTGCCTGTGTGCCTTAGTTTCTTTACAAGGGAATTCACGCGTGTCAACATCTCAGCGTTTGTGCTTGGTGGTACCAGATGCACATCAAGCGCTAGCTCTGC
>DAHXKV010000056.1 GCA_027366155.1 Microcaldota archaeon | reverse complement strand
AACGTACCGTATCCGAACAGGAGGGCAATGACTGCGATGTCCGCCAGTACAAGGTATTTTATCATGTTGAGTATTGCAGCCTGAAGGTGGCGCTTGGGCTTGGCACTCTGTACCATGCCTGCCGTCTTTCCATAGAGCGTTCCAGCCCCTGTTCTCATGGCCACGCACGTAGCCTCTCCAGCCTTGACTGCCGAGCCCTGGTAGCAGGTGCTTCCGGACTTTTTAAGCACTGGCAGCGACTCGCCGGTAATGACAGACTCGTCTATCTCCAGGTAATCGCAATCAACCACCATCACGTCAGCAGGAAGTATGTCTCCGAACCTAATCCTGACTATGTCTCCGCGCACCAGCATCTTGGCCTGTATCTTTTTCCATGTGCCGGAGCGCATCACGCGCGCAAAGGATCCGAGTCTTTCCTTGAGCATCTCTATAGCATAATCTGCCCTGTACTCCTCATAGAAGCCAACAACTGAATTAACAAGGAGCAATGCGAATATCACGTACATGTCGTTGAAGTTACCCAGCGCATAAGAGAGCAGGATTATGAGCACTAGGAGCAGCGGCACAGGGCCGTAAAACTTTTTAAGGAATATAGATACCGGATTCTGCTTCTTCTCTATTATCTCATTGAAGCCTTCCTCTGCAAGCCTTTTCTCTGCATCAGCCTCACTCAAGCCGCTAGGCGAACTGTTAAGTTTCTTCAGCGTCTCCTTTATGCTCAGGCCGTCAAGACCATCTTCAGTCATAAACTACCATAAGAAGCCAAAGTATAAAAACAGGAAATTACTTCCCGCACCTTTCAGCTATGAGCCTTGCAACGTCCGAAGGCGCCATCCTTGTATTGTCTATCCCGAGGCTCTTTACGAAGGGGATCGGGCTTGTGTGGTTGTACTTGTCAAGGAGCGTGGCTATCATCTCCGGCGACCTTATCTTAGAGAACCTTCTCCTGGAGCTCCCTGATATCCTCCTGAGGAGCTCTTCCCTGTCACAGTACAACCTTACAAAAAACACGCTGCCTCCATGCCTCTCCACCCTCCTGACAATGTCCTTGACTATCTCGTCATTGAGCCCTTTGGCGTATGCCGAGGTGAATATGAGGGAGACATTACTTTCTGCAGCGGCCTCTATAATCTCCGACCTGAACTTTAGCACAAGCCTGTTGAACTCCGCACTTCCGAACGGAAATACTGACTTTACGAATTCTATGCTGAGCTGGTTGTGGAACAGCCTGTAGCCTGTAATCTTGGCAAGCTCGCGTGATACCGTAAGCTTTCCAACGCCCGGAGGACCGTATATGTATATTAGCTTCATGGGAACCTCTCTTCAAACCACCGGCGCATCTCCAATCGGCACAGACCGAAAGCATCTGATGCCCTGTCGCCGTTGCACATGTTTATTACCATGATGGCTTGAAAAAGCTATTAGATTTTCTGCACGCAGTCCAAATGCTTTCGCGCCAGAACCTCCACACACGCAATAATGAAAATGCAAAAGCTCCCTAAGTTGACGCCTAGCTGCTTCTACCCTCAATGTTCTTCAATGCGTCTGCATCGGCAAGGAATCTCTTTATATCCGCAATGCCCTTCCCCTCGTCAATATCCATGAATTTCCCTATAAGCGATTTGTAGCTCCTCCAGCCGTACCTCTTGTCCATGAAGACTACGAATGCCTTGTCGGTCTCGCTCCTTATGGCTCTCCCAGCGGCCTGTGCGGCTTTTATCACGCCAGGTATGATATAGGCGTACTCGCTGCCGCGCCCCTCGAATCTCCTGTTCATGTACTCTATCTTCGCCTTGAGCTCAAGCGTAGGCTTCTCCAGCGGTATGCCGACTATTATTATGCCCTTTATTACGTTGTTTGCATAGTCTATGCCCTCGCTCAAGCTCCCGCCCATAACCCCGAAGAGAGTCCCGTTCCTGCCTTTTTTGAATCCGTCTATGAATGACTCGACTGAGGCACTGCGCATCTCGCTCCGCTGTATGTATTCAACCTCGTTTTCCATGTGCCTGTATACTGCACTCATCACCGCGAAGCTTGGGAAGAATACTGCAATGTTTCCATTAACTACCCTCCTTATCTCCTCTATCTTCGAAGCTATCTTCCTGAACTCCTCGTTAGACCTGCTCTCATACTTGGTGGAAACTCCATCCTCCAGGATGCAGAGCCTGTTTTCCTTGGGAAACGAAGAAGCATAGTCCTTCAAGACCGCGCCCTTGAGCCCGAACAGCTCCGCGTACATGCCCAGCGGGAGTAGCGTGCCGCTCATGAAGACATTCGCAAAAGGCTCGCCAAAGAGCCTTACTGACTTTTCAGGATAGAGGCAGTTGACAGAAAGCCTGAGCACGTTCCCGTTCCTTGATATTATCCTTGCAACCGAGTCATCCTCCTGGCCAAGCGCCTCCAGGAACGAGGCAATGTGAACGAGGGAGGACCGCTTGGACTTGCTTCTTGTCAGGTACTCGGTGCCCTCCCTGCCTACCTGTTCGGCAAACCTGCTGATGTTCTGCATCAGTCCGTCGGGGAGCTCCTCTAGCGAGACGAATGCCTCGGTTCCCGAACTAATATTCCTTGAAGCAACCTCGCGTATCGCAAACTCAAGGTATCCGAGGTCCAGCTCGCTTTCAAGATATTTGAGCTCACGCGACGCACTGCCTATGCCCGAGGTGCTGAGCGAGGTGCTCATGTAGGATTCCGCAGAGCTTATTACGTTATGCGCCTCGTCCCATATCACTATCGCGTTTTCCAGCCTGTGGGAGATTTTCTTGAGGAAGGCTTCTCTGGCATATGGGTTGAGAAGATGCGCATAATCTGCAATTATTATCCTGGACTTCTTTGCAAGCTGAACGCCTATCTCGTATGCGCACAGCCCTTCCACTGAGCATTCCTTCAGCAATACGTTATGGCCCTCCATTCCTGCCTCTTCTATTGTCATACCAGCCGCTGTGCGTTCCCGGGCGCTTGTGTAAAAGCCGCACCTCTTTGCGCTTACCAGCGCATCGCAGCTCCTGTAAAAGCCCTCACCGTCTATTCCGGCAATCTCCGGGTTCACGCAAAGGTTCCGTTTTCCTACTATGTCCATATAGCGCAGCTCCGTGCCAATCCGCTTCCTTATTCCGCGGAGGCACTCTACTGCTATCCTGTGCTGCGAGATCTTCGGGGTGAGGAAGAAGACGTCCAATCCCTTTTCCATCGCTACCGAGAGCGCAGCCGAGATGGATGCGTCGGTCTTGCCTATGCCTGTGGGCGCGTTTATGAGTATGTCCCTGCCGGCACTGAGCGCAGTTACTATGTCCTGCATCATTGCCTTCTGTCTGGGCCTAGGATTGTCAAACCTGAAAGGCAGATCCACGCGAACACTTACTAATCATTCTTCCAGGAAGCCTTGCTGCGGCTTATGAACCCTGAGTTTATCTCGACTATTTCCAGCGTCTGGTCCAGGGAGCTGCGTATGTCCGGCCTGGATTTGCTCTTAGGTGAGAAGAACCGGGATATCTCCGCCTTGCTGCCTTTTTTTGTAGATGACGCGAGATTGTCCACGTACCTGCCAAGCATATGGGTGCCGCTCTTGAATCTGCTTTCCAGTCCATCCCAGTTCCTTTTCGTCCAGTCCATCAGGATTCCCTTGCCTGCCGGATTCGAGGAGACGTATGCAGGTATGTAAAAGGAGTCCTGGTATCTTACCTCGTCAGACATGGAGAAATCGAGCGCCTTCCTTATCAACAGAGGCTCGCTGAACATGCCCAGCGAGGCAAGCAGCTTGGTCTTGTCCTCGGGGACTGTCTCCTCCCTGTACATGTTCTTAAGCTTCTCGTATGTAGCTGCGTTTCCTGACCATGCCATCACTCCGTATGCCGCAGCCTTGAGGTTGGGATCTATCCCCCTCCCATCCCCCTCTGCAAAAATTCTCTGGACCTTGTTTATCGTGCTCTTCTCCCCAGAGATGCCAGAGCCTAAGATCGCGCTGCTTCTGATCAGGGTCGTATTTGTCGTCTCGTCGTTCGACCTTTTCCACCCGACCTCCTTTATCAGCTCGCCGCTATACTCACGCAGCAGCCCGCCGGTCTCCCTCGAAATCCTCTCATCTTCACCCTCCATTATCAGGAAGATGGATCTGAGATGCGAGAGCACGCTCATGTTCAGTGGGTATCTTGCTGCAAAGCAGTATTTCTCCACAAACTCCAGGTACTCCTTTATGCTATACCTGCCTTTTTTCATCAGCGCGTACATGTCTCCCTCAATGCCCCACGAATCTATTCCGCTTATCTCGTGGTCCTTTACCATGCCGCCCAGTTTATCGAGCATCTCGACTTCGTATATAGTCCTGTAAAATCCCTTCTGGAGGTGGTTAAGCTTGAACGGGCCCTTCCTCTCCGTCCTGACTACGGCCTTTTTGCCGGTCATCAGTATCCTTTCCTCGTGCGCTTCCGGCGGCTGCACCATGCTTACTGGTATCAGCCATCTGGTGTTGTCAGGCTTCTCCTCCAGGAGCATGAATCTCTTCTGGTAGAGGCGAATCTCGCCGTTACCGAAGGCAATCTCGACAGACGGATATCCCTTGTTGTCTATCCATGACCTTGCCACCTCAGGCACCACCATCTTTCTGTCTTTCTTGTCAGAAACCTCGCCTACGGCATTCCAGAGGTCCTCCTTTTCCGCGTTCGAGTAAGCGTTTTTCTCCAGGTATCTGTTCAGCCCCTTCCTGAAGTTTTCCTTGCCTACGTAGTCCTCTATCATACTGAGAACAGCCCCTCCCTTGTTATAGCTTATCTCGTCAAATATCTGGTCAATGTCCGATGGCGTTTCCACCTTCACGCTTATGGGGTGCGTCGAAGAAAGCTGGTCAACCGCAAACGCAGTGCCGACAACACCTGCCGTGTACTGCGACATTATCTCCCACTCGGGGAATACGGCATCCATCGCCTTGTAGCTCATGAAGTTTGCAAAGCTCTCGTTAAGCCAGAGGTCGTTCCACCACTTCATGGTGACCAGGTCACCGAACCACTGGTGGACAAGTTCGTGTGCGATTACTTCCGCTATCCTCTGCTTTGCTCCAACCGAGCTCTTCTGGTCTCCGAGGAGCGCATTCTCGCGGAAGGTTATTGCACCCCAGTTCTCCATTGCGCCTGCCGAAAAATCCGGCACTGCTATGAGGTCTAGCTTAGGGAGGGGGTATTTTATCCCGAAATATTTTTCAAAGTAGTCGAGGAATTTTATGGCATACCCAAGCGCCAGGTCTGCATACTTTTCCTTGCCTGGTGTGGTGATGACGCCAACTTCCATCCTGCCCCTCTTCTCCACCTTCCTTGAAAACTCGCCTATGCCTGCATAAAGCAGGTAGGATGACATCCTCGGGGTTTTCATGAATCTGAATGCCCTCTTCTCGTTTCCGAGGTCTTCTTCCGAGGCCGCAGGCATATTGGATATGCATGTGAGCCCCTTCTGGGCAACCAGTGTAAGCTCAAACTCTGCCTTGAAGGCAGGCTCGTCGAAGCACGGGAAGGCGTTTCTTGCATTGGCAGCCTCGAACTGCGTTGTTAGCATATATCTCTCCTTGCCGTCCTGCATGTACCTACTCCTGTAGAACCCGTACATCTTGTCGTTATTGGTACCGGCGAAGGCAATCTTTATTGTGGCACTCCCGGAAATCTTCCTCCCGAGCTCGATTACCATTCTCTGCCTTTTTTCATCCAGTTTCACGCGGGCCTCATGCTCCTCTCCCATGGCAAGTACCGAGGCACTGACTATGCTGAGCTCGGCAGCGTTCAATGCTATGGAACTGGTGCCGTTTGCTACTTCGACCTCTATCTCCTCGTAGCCATCGTACCCGAACCTGCTTCTTCCGGGCTCAAGCCTTATCCTGTAAACTGACGGTATCACATTATTGCCAAGAGTCTCATGATGCCTCGTATCCACATAAACACCTATTTGCCGGAAAGCGCCTCAACGATCTCCAATATCTCCGCGCCATGGTGGGCTGGCTTCACTTTCCTAATGATCTTCAATATCCTTCCATCCTTCCCTATGACGAATGTGTTCCTTAGCGTACCAGGGCCGAATATGCCTCTGTTACCGTAAGATTCGTAAGCCTTTATCGTTTCCATGCCTGGGTCGGAAAGAAGTAGGAATTCCAATCCGTGCTTGCCGGCAAACCTGCAGTGGGAGTCTACACTGTCGGCGCTTATTCCGGCGACTGTGGCTCCGGCCGCGCGTATCTCCTGCAGGTTCTCGCTAAGCGACTTGGCCTCCATAGTGCATCCTGGAGTCTCGTCTTTTGGGTAAAAGTAAAGCACCAGGAGCCTCCCCGAAAAGTCCCTGAGCGTGTGGGTCTTGCCGTCTGAGCCTCTGAGGGAAAAATCAGGAGCTGTATTTCCTTCAGATAACATAGTCCCACATCACATCAACTTACCACAGCATGTATTTATATCTTGTTTGACAAACTCAATCATCAATCGGGGATCAGATGAAGCTAAGCCAATTCCTCGGAAGGATGTCTCTGGGGAAAAGCAGTCGGACAAAAACAGAAATCACCTCAATAAACCTGCGTTTCGGGCAGGACATGCATGCGCTTTCAGGGCGTATTGTGGAGGGGCAGGAATTCTACCTTGAGATACCGTTCAAGAACAGGATGGGCAGCGGGATGCTCCCCTCGCACCTGAAGGGCCCAAGCATAACCATAAAAGAGATCCGCGTAGACAAGCCCTTCGGCCTCGTCTCATCCGAGCCCGCCGCGCCTCTCTCTGTACCCTACATGGGCGACATGCTCTTCGGGATACGCGTGAAGGCGCCAGGAGGCAACTACACCGGCCCGCTAACCATAACATTCGAGTCTGAGAAGAGCGACGATGTCAACATAGACATAGAGAAAATAACGCTCACTGACGGCAGCCGTTCTGTGGAAGTCGAGGATACCTCCAGCAACATGATACTTAAGAAATCCCAGATAATAAGGAGAGACATGCAGGCCTACAAAATCCTAAGCTTCGGACAGCAGGTTGCGGGAATCTCGGCGGCAAAGCCCTTCGAGGTTGTCTCAACCGAGCCCAAGGTGCCATTCAGCGTAGACCGCAAGGACAGCTACATAATAAAGATATACATAAAATGCCCTGATTTCAATTACTCCGGCCCGCTGGAACTCCGCTTTTCCTGAGCCATGCAGCAGGTATTTAGCTTTAGGTAACAGAAACTAAAAGCAAGGGACAGAAGGCACGTTTTCATGCTAAACACCTCACTCACAATACTGCTTTCAGCGGTCATGGGGCTCTCCATATTCGGCTCGCTCCCAATACTGTTCAGGAAAGGCATCAGCCTAAGGAAGATGCTCATATACAATGCGTTCGCGATAGGGATCCTGGCCTTCCTGCTCCTTGACATGTATGGCGACGTTGCATCAATATTCGGCAGTGCCGGCCTTTCGGACCCTCTCGAAATCGTCTTCATAGCGGCATTTTCTCTCTCATTCATACTCTTCGCAATTCCAAAGAGCAGCAGGGATCCCGACGAGAACCCCAAGAGGACCTCCCTGCTTGCAGCTGTTGGAATTGGCTTCCAGAACCTGACTGAAGGCCTTGTATTCGGATCTGCCGGCGCAGCAGGGCTTGTCTCAATATACCTTATCTCCATATTCGGGTTCACGCTGCAGAACGCCACCGAGGGTTTCCCGATAGCCATGCCTCTTGTCGGATCAAAGCGCAAGATAGAGAAAAAATTCATAATATCTGCATTCCTCATAGGCGGCGTACCAACGATTCTCGGCACGCTTATAGGCATATCATACTATTCAGCCATGTTCATAGTGGTATTCGATGCACTTGCGAGCGCTGCTATACTTTATGTGGTTTTGGTCCTCTTCCATGTCAACATAAACCGCTCGAGGGAGGCAGGCAAGTCGGGCAAGGCCGGCATGGACACCTCAATGCTGATGACTTACCTCGGCATCATGGCCGGGTTTGTGGTGGCATTCATACTCAACTATGTTGTCGCATGAGCACCAGCCTCGTCATCTTTAAATAAGTTCCTATGCATAATATAAAAAGATACAAACAGTTAACCGTGTTTTCATGGATTCCAAGGGAGAGAACAAGCTGCTCGCAGTGGTGCGCGTTAGGGGGAGGGCCGGAGTACGGCATGACATAAAGGAGACGCTCGAGCGCCTCAATCTCATGCATGTGAACAACCTCTCGCTGGTATTCGGCACAAAGCAGAATCTCGGCATGATAAAGAAATGCAACGACTTCCTCACATACGGCGAGGTCAGCATGGAGATCCTCGAGAAGGTATCGAAGAAAAAGAAGATTGAGGCTGCAAAGGCAGATCTGGAGGCAGTCATGCAGGGTTCAAAAAAGCCCAGGGAGCTTGCAAGGATGCCGATAAGGCTGCACCCGCCAAGGCGCGGATACGAGGGCATAAAGGCCTCCTTCGGCAACAAGGGCGCACTCGGATACAGGGGCGAAAAGGTAAACGAGCTTATCTCGCGAATGATCTAGTTGATGTTAATGGTCCAGAGGAACAATAAAAGGAGCAGAAAATACCTAGGCTCAAGGCGCTGGGGCGGAGGAAACATAAAAAGCAGGAGAGGCAAGGGCAGCAGGGGAGGCGTAGGAAAGGGAGGCACAAAGCACAAGTGGTCATACACTGTGGTCTATGCGCGCGAGACGATAGGTAAGAAGGGCTTCAAGCCGTGGAGGCCCGAGAAACAACTGGAGATTGACATACGGGCGATCTCGGGAATGGCGTCAACCACAGAGCCGAAGCCCACAATCGAGCTCAGGGGCTACAAGGTCCTGAGCCAGGGAAACATTTCAAGGTCAGTCATAGTAAAGGCTTCTGGGTTCTCGAAGAAGGCCGAGGAGAAGATACGCAAGGCCGGCGGCGAGGCTGTAAAGCTATGATGGGATGGAAAGCCTGAAAATAGCCTTCTACACCGATACATACCTGCCGGCAATCGACGGCGTCGTAAGCTCGATATTGAACTTTAGGAGGGAGCTTGAGCGCCGCGGCCATTCCGTATACATAATATCGAGCTGCAAGATAGGCGCACCGAAGCCGAAGTCAGGCAAGGTGCTGCTCTATCCTGGCATCGACTTCAAGCCTTATCCGCAGTACAGCATGGCCCTTTTCCCCTACAACTCCATAGTCAAGCTGAAGACGCTCGGCATAGACCTGATACATGCGCACACGCCTCTGGTGATGGGCTTCGCCGGCCTCATGAGCGCGAAGCTCGGCAGATATCCTCTAGTAGGCTCATACCATACCATGATAAACAACAAGTCCGTTGTCAACGACTACTATCCCAAGAACAAGCAGCTGAAGAAGCTCACCTCCATGTACATGCTCAGGTACATACAGTTCTTCTACCGACGCTGCAATGCTACTACTGCCCCGTCAGAGGCTGTCGCTGAGATGCTGCGCAGGTACGGCAGCATACCAAATATAAGCGTGGTTCCAAACAGCATAGACCTGCAGCGCTTCAATCCAAAGGTAGATGGAAGCAGTATGCGCCAGAGGCTCGGCATAAAGGACTCGGAGGGAATGGTGCTCTACCTAGGAAGGCTCAGCAAGGAAAAGCGGATAGAGGTGATGCTGAAAGCGGCTGCCCACCTGCTGAAAAGCAGGAAGGACATAAAGTTTGTCATAGGGGGCTCTGGCCCTGCAGAGCACCACTACATGCAGATCGCAAAGAAGCTCAACCTAGGGAAGTCTGTTGTCTTCCTCGGAAAGGTGGACAGGGCCGCACTCCCGCATCTCTATGCTGCTTCAGACCTCCTCTGCCTTCCGTCCACATTCGAGACCCAGGGCATAGTCTCGCTTGAGTCGATGGCCACAGGAACCCCGGTTGTCGGAGCAGACTACCTTGCCTTAAGCGAGCTGATAAGGAGCGGGAAGAACGGTGAAAAGTTCAATCCTGGCGATTACCTTGGATGTGCGCGCAAGATAGAAAAGGTTTTAAATGATTCATCTCCATATATATCAGAGACTTTGAAAACAGCCAAAGACTTCTCCGTCGAAAAGGTGACAGGGAAGCTGCTTGGGGTTTATGATTCAGTCCTTTCGGAATACAACGGTTGATTAACTGAGCGAGAATGACGGGACGGCTCCCGTATCCCAAGCCGCTAAGCCTGCAAATCCCCTGCCTTCCAGCGGAAACGATGCCGCAAAGGAGGCCGAAGACCCGGCCACGCAAGAGATAAACAAGAAGATAGAAGAGGAGCGCAAGCAGAAGGGCCTGCTCCTCGATGAGATGCGCAAGTACAGGCGCAGGCTTGCCTACAAGCTTGCAGAGCGCGAAGCGGTTGCAAAGCTCCTCGCCGAAGAAAAGAAGAGCACAAAGAACATAGGCTTCCTGCGCAGGAAGAAGGAGGCCCTCGAGTTCAGGATATCCACTGAGGCATTCACGCTTAACGCCGAAAAGGAACTGATACGCAAGAAACAGGAAATCGAGGAGGAGCTCCAGGAAGCCATAGGCGCCTACAGGATAAAGCGCAAGGCGGAATTCGTCGAAAGCGACATACTGGAGATGCAGAAGAAGATAGAGGAGACAAATGCAAAGCTACATGACCTCGAGAAAAGGCTCGATGTGCTCTACGGCGGGCTGAGGAAGCACCGCTCACTGACGAGGCCCAGGAAGCAGGAGTACCACCAGCCTCAGGTGCAGGAGGTAAGCTTTGCAGACATCGCTGTCATAAAGGAGAAGAAGAAAACAGAGAAGGCGCCCGAAGAGGACTAAGACTGCCAAACCCAAAACCTCTTTCTGCATGCTTCCAGACCCATATGGCCCTTGGTTGCAGGGGCCATTCCTTGCATGTTGCCAATCCTCTCTGCTTTTAGATAAAACCTGCATGAAATCGTGCAGCAGAATTCCAAACGCCGGCCCACAGCATAAGCATTGCCCGTCAAGTCCTATCTTTAATTATCCTGAATCCACTGTCCACAACAACCCCCTTCGGAAATTTGCTGCTTCCTTCTGCGTATTTCTCTATATACATTACATCGGGCCCGTTATTGCTTCTTATCTGTATTTCCTTTTCGAAAGAAGCCAAGTCCTCCTTCGACCCTTTAGCTATAATCCTTACGCTTCCGTCGGGCATGTTCTGCACCTCCCCCAAAATGCCGTTCTTTTCGGCGGAGCTTCTGACAAAATGCCTGTATCCTACGCCCTGGACAAAGCCATGCACCACTAATAATATCTCCATTCCAATCCAACCCCGAACCCCGTCTTTCAGGCCTTCGGAAGCCTTTGAAAACGCATCCCGAATCCGCCTTTTCACTGCTTCCGGAATCAGGCCCAAAATTCAGATTTGAACGCCTGTTTTGTCGTCGATTTTTGCAAATGGGCCCGATGAGATTTGAACTCACGACCTCTCGATTATCAGTCGAGCGCTCCAACCGGGCTAAGCTACGGGCCCAAAGGCATTACATTAAACACATGAATGTCTTTATTCCTTACCTGTTTGGTTCTCCGCCCGACCTGTTCTGGCAGCAAACTCAGACAGATCTTCCTCAAAAAGGCCTTTTATCCTCTTGAACCTGAGCGCCGCTGCTGGATGAAACGTTGGCATTACCTTATTTCCGCCCCTGAGGACGAATCGGCCATGGGCCTCGCTTATCTTTTCAACGCCTGCGAGTACTGAAGAGGAAAGGCTTCCAAGCGCAATTATCCACCTTGGGTTTACTATCTCGATCTGTTGCATCAGGAAAGGGGCACACAGGCCAACCTCCTCCTCAGTTGGCATCCTATTCTTGGGAGGAAAGAACTGGACTACGCTTGTCACGTAGCATCTTTCCCTGCGTATCCCTGCTTTCTTCAGGGCTTCGCTAAGCAAGAGCCCGCTTCTTCCTATGAATGGCCTGAGCTTCTCATCCTCGTTTTTTCCGGGAGCCTGGCCCACGAGCATGATCTTCGCATCCAGCGGGCCCTCTCCCGGAACAAGCCTGCTGCTCAGCCCCCAATTGCCGTTTTCAGAAGGAAGTTTGCCGTACTTCCTGTTCAGGTCATCCATCAGGCCTATCTTCTCTATGTATCCTGCAGCCAGGGCAAAAACCCTCTTCATGTCTTTGAATTTTATTTTCTGAGAGACGGATTCATAATCCGCCCATTCGTATCCGACATGCTCGTCAGAGATCTTCACATTCTTCGAATCTGCCTCGGCCAGGAATACTTTCACCTTCTTAAATACTCTGTTTTTCTTGCGGTAAAAGAAATACCTTATGTCTTTGGCGAACCCCTCCTTGAACAGAACCCTTATTCCCGCCTCCTCCATTATCTCCCGCTCGGCCGCCATCTTTGCAGTCTCTCCTTTTTCTATATGTCCCTTTGCTATATCATATTCCCCTCCATCCTTTACAAGCAGCAGGAATACCGGCCTTCCCTCTTCTATCCTGTATATTATTGCACCTGCAGAAAATTCAAAGCTCATACTACCATCCCCATCATCCTGCAGTAAGCCCCAGAGAAGCCTCGTTCAAGCGTATTGTCATAAATGGAAGGATTGAATGCATTCAGCAGATAATTGGAAAACCCCAATCCGCCGCACCCTTTACCTGTGTCAGAAGAAGGCATCACCAGATAAACGTCTATAATGGAATAGCCGCTCCCGTAAACATAAGGCACCTTGGCGTCGTACACAAAGAATCCTGTGCCGTTGGATTCCAGGTCATAAATCTCTGCAGACATCCCGTTTTTTCCGATAAGGTAAATCTTTCCGAGAAGCATGTTCTTGGCAAGCAGGGCGCTTTGGTCGCTAGAATTTACGTATCCGAGATAGGCAACTATGGGATATGTACTGTTTATCCCGTTTCCCCAGACAAGCATCGATGCGCTTGAGTTGGTAGCCTGCAATAACGTGGTGTTGAATCCGGCGAAGTCCACAACTGAGGGAAGCAGCTGCCCGAAGCTACTGTTGTCCGGCGCGTAATATGATTGATACCTGAGATTAAGCAGCGGAATCCTCTGCGCAGAGAGGTAAGGCAGCGAAGACCAAAGGTAAACAATGCTGATTGCAAGCGCAACTGCCACGCCCGCAGCCCATTTGCCTTGCAACTTCCTTTCTTGCCTTCCGCGGCTTTTCTGTTTCAACTCCCCTCTTCCACTGTTCAATTTCAGCCCAAATCTACCCGATAAAATGATGGTCACTATTATGCTAATGTAAAAGAGAAGCAGCCCTGCTATGAGATGCACAGAAAACAGCGCCTCGGTGGGCCCGAACATTATCCACGCAAGTGCTATTCCGGCCATCCTTACGATGTTCAGCAGAAAAAGGAGCAATAGCCCGAAAAGCATCCACTCCGCTTTCCTGACTTTGCTGCCTTCGTAAAGGTACGCCAGCGGCGCCATGAATAGCACAATGCCTATCAGCACGCCTACCCCGACGCACGCCTGTCCTATGCCTATCCTGTAGCCATTAGCGAGTATGCTTATGGGCGCAGAATAGACTGCCTTGCTGTAGAGCAGTTTCACGATGCCGTATACTATTTGCGTGTTGAGCACCGAGAACTGCTGGTTTGAGTATATTACCGGCAGAAAGAAGACGGGAGACGCAATAATCGAATAAAGTGCAATCCATCTGAACCTGCGCACGTTTTTTCTCCCGAAAATCGCAATTGCGAGGGAAGCGATGAGAACAGGGAAGAGAAGCATCTCCACCCAGTAGCCCAGGAAGGCGTACGATAGCCAAAACCTAAGCGAGAGACTAGCTGCCATAAGCACCGCAAAGAGACCGATGGCAAGCAGGATGTCCGCATAGTCCACTTCAGGAACCATCTTCTCCCTGAGCATGAAAAAGGCGAAGATAGGCAGCATCATGATTGGTACTATGGCATACGTTGTCGGATCGGTATCGCTTATATAAAGTGGAGTCGCAAGGAGCAGGGCAGAGACCGAGATAAAAATTGCCAATGCAAAAATCAGCACTCCAATGCGGCCATCATATCTCAATCACACACCAGATGTCCTCCGTCGATATAGGCTTCATCATATTCAGCAGTTACTCTTGTCTTCACAGGACACATAAATCTGCACTGATAAGCATAAATAACCTATTCGCAGATTCTCATCATGGCAGGCCCTAAATTCAGGTACCTTCCGCACACTGCCGACATAGAGTTCTCGGCGTACGGCAAGGACGTTTCAGAAGCCATGGAAAATGCGGCGCTTGCTCTCCTCTCCGTAGTCCTCGATGTTAAGAAGATACGCTCGAGCAGAAAGGCAACGAAATCCATAAAAATAAGCGAGGAGGCCGACACACTGGAGAATCTGACATGGTTTGTGCTCCAGGACATAAACTCAAAAAGGGCGTCAAGCTACATAAGCGCATACGGTTTCAAGGTAGATTCATTCGCCAAGGCAGGCGGCAAATATATTATTAAAGGAAGGCTGCTCTACAAGAAACTGGCAGAAGACTACACATTGCTTGATGTTAAGGCGGTTACTCCGCACGACCTCTCGGTCAAGTTAAGGAAGGGCAGATGCACAATGACTGTCACACTTGATGTGTAGCCGTGAGCAATGCCTGTTGCAGCAAGGCACGTAGGCGATGTCATCTAACAGTAAGCAAAAAGCCCACAGGACCCAAGCTCCCCTTCCTATTGGAACTTAACTCCTGCATAATCTAACTCCTGCATAATGTATCAGTCTTACTCCGGATGCAGTTTTATGTCCCGGACAGATTCCTCTTCAGAAAATTCCCGATCCCTTCCTCATCAAAGTCGCAATTAAGCCATTCTCTGCTAATGGCAGCCCCGCGCTTCTTGTAGAAGGATATTGCGTTTTCGTTCCAGTCGAGCACCTGCCATCGCAGCCTCTTGCAGTTCTCCTGTTTTGCAAGCTCAAAGATATTTCTCAACAGCAAGCTGCCCACACCCCTGCCCCTGAAATCCGGCTTCACGTAAATGTCATCAAGGTAAAGGCTCTTTCCCACCCACGTATAGTATGCGAAGAAGTAAATCGCGCTTCCGACTATCCTCCCATCTTCCTCTGCAACAAAGAATTCAAAGCATTCTTTTTCCTGATGCATCTGCCCGACCGAATTGGTTGGCGGGTGCGGAGCCTTCTCAAAGGCTGCAAGCTCGTTAATCATCTCCATGATTGCCGGAAAATCTTTCTCTGCCCCTTTCCTGACTCTTATTGCCATGAAGTATGATTGCAATCGGTGGATTTAAAACTATCTACCTAACTTTATTAGGCAGATGATAAAGATAACAGAAATCTACCCAACGATTCCTGTTCAGAAGTAAAGCATGTGGGATTTCCCACTCACGGTGTTAATTTGTAAGCCGAGAGAGGCTTACTCCTTTAAAGAAAAGGCCCGCACCTAAAAAATTCACTTAACGAGGAGAAATTATATCAAAATCCAGATGGCGTATATTCTACGCCTATATAAGTTTTCTAGTATATTTCCTAATAATGACTAGAAAACCAATAAAACAAGAAGATCCACTCGGATGTGGGGTAGCATGTGTTGCATTTGTAACTGGTGTTAGCTACAAAACTGCCAAAAGCAAATACTTCAAAACTGTAAACAGTGCAAAAACAACTGGTTACATTTGTAAAGACTTGGTAAAAGCACTATCTCTATCAGGAAAGAAGTACAGTTACAATTATATCAAATATAAACGGAGATTCCAAAATAACACGATTGCTTTCATAAAAAGATCAAAACGTTATCCTGCCGGACATTATCTTGCCAAATCTAAATTCGGCTGGATGGATCCATGGATCAATTTCAATATTAAAGATCCTAATCCTAAACTGGCCATCTCGGGTTTCAGGAAACGCTTACCTGGAAGGCCAATATATGTAATATTTCCAACACAGGTGAGGGTTTCTTCAAAAACGTAAAAGCCAGGAGAGGAAATCGAATCCCCCTATCCCGCTCTGCAGGCGGGCGCATAGCCAATCTGCCATCCTGGCATTTCTGAGCCTTTGAATCGTGACATCCTCCCATCCGTAAACGGTGTGGGCTTCCTCTGCGTTCATGAAATCACTGCATCCCGCAGAGGATGTGTTTTATCGGTTCTCAGTTCTTCGAGAGTTGCCTCCTGCTGGGGTCTTACATTCTCTCCCTGAGCGTGACTTCCCCTCTGTCCGAGGGTAGCTCTCTTGAGTATGTTTATTGATGCGTTTATGTCCCTGTCCTTTGACATTCCGCACCTCTGGCAGTTGTACGT
>DAHXKV010000047.1 GCA_027366155.1 Microcaldota archaeon | reverse complement strand
GTAAGGATGGCAACCACTCTCCTTTCGGATCCCTCAAACCTGGAGAACGCAAAAAGGCTGGACTCACTCTCTGAAAAAATAGTAAAGTACGAAAGGTCCACGCACCCGAAGCACGACAGGGGGATATTCACGACCTCACAGAGCAACAGCATCCTCAGGGCTTCCGTCTTGTTTGCCTTTGAGTAGGTTTCGTCGACAAGTTTGCTGAATCTGCCTGTTATCGTGATGCGCATTACTGGGTTGGCCACCTCCTCGTTGATGGCGTTTGCGATGGCCCTCGTGAGACTCCTGGGGTCGCCTGAGTCAGACTTGTAAATCTCAGAAATACGCACCATTAGAGAGTGCCTTGAGGCAGGATCTGGGACCAATGCCGAGATGTCGCGGGCCTTCCAGATGAATTCTCTGTCCAGTACATCTTTTCCTTTTGAGGCAAGCCCGTTGCTCTCCAAGATTGCGATGGACTCCTTGAGCTCCTTTCGCAGCGTGGCTAGCCTGTCATTGACCCTTATGCTGTAGTGCTCGTATTTTCCCTCTAACACTCCAGCCCTGAGCCTTTCAGGAGCGCTGTCTATCATGCTGTTGAGCCCGCGTTCTGCTGCCTTGCGGCCTCTGCGCAGGGAAGGCGTAGTCGCATATGCCATGGTATTACTTATGCAATGCTGATATTTAAGCATTTGTTGGGGGTTTTGTCAACAACCCAGTCATCCATACAGGAGTGATGCATCATTGCCCGGCCCTGTTGCTTTGTGGGTATATAAGGATTTAGGGATAAGATATCCATTATGGACTATACCTGTCCAATGCATCCTGAAGTGCATTCAGACAAGGAAGGACGCTGCCCCAGGTGCGGCATGAAGCTCGTTCCCGAAGGGCATGTGGCCGGAATGCCCAATGATAATGAGGGGAGTAACTACAATCGCCTTTTCATAATAATTGGCTTGATAATCCTGGCTACCCTTGTTATCGCAGTTAAAAACGTCCGGCAGGGCACTTTCCTATGGAGGGACGTAATGACCAACTTCATGGCAGGATTCTTCCTGGTATTCTCTGGTTTCAAGATTATGGACCTAAAGGGCTTTGCAGAGGGCTATTCAATGTATGACCTACTGGCAAAAAAGATTTTCCAGTACGGATACATCTATCCATTCATAGAACTTGCTTTTGGCCTGGCGTTTCTGGCTTCAATCCAGCTCCGGTACATCACAATAATGGAGATTGCAGTAATGGGTTTCAGCGGACTTGGGGTTGCCCTAAGCATGAGAAAGAGGCAGAGGATACAGTGTGCCTGCCTTGGTACAATAATAAAAGTGCCTCTAGGAACCGTAACATTGGTAGAAGACCTAGGCATGGCAATAATGGGGCTCATCTTGATTGGCCTGGCTTTATGAGGGAAACAGCTGAGCTTAATAAGGGTTAGTGCAGACATATATCAAGATACAATGATTTCACTCCTCGCCTTGCTCCTTGCAGCGGCATTGGTGGGCATCTTGCATATGGCTGCACCGGACCACTGGGCTTCCCTGGTAATGCTTGGCAGGGCAAATCATTGGTCTCACGGTAAGTTGTTCAACAACAGCATATTAACAAGCGTTGGGCATGTGTTCCTATCAGTGACATTGGGATTTGCAGTCGTGATCTTAGGCATATTTACCTCAAAATTTGTCTTGTCTGCCATTACAAAAATAATAGGTATTATAATGGTAGTGGCAGGACTCGGTTATGCCATAAGATCCTACAAGGCAGATGAGCACCGGGAAGAAAGAGGGAAGCAGCATAAGCATACAAAAGAAACTGGCAATTTTGCAGTGTTGGGTTCAGCATTATCCCCTGACTTGTCAATATTGCCCATTTTCCTCATCGCTATTCCCATAGGTGTCCTCTTTGCCATTCAGGTAGCGATAGTGTTTTCTCTTGCTTCCGTGGTAACGCTGCTCCTATTCGTCTTTGGGGGCCATTATTTAATTGAACATTCACGATTTGCGAAGCACATAGGAAAATTAGATTCAAGATACAATGATGCGCTTACAGGATTAGTTATTGCTGCCGTTGGAATCTATATGCTGGTTTTTGGATAAAAAGAAGCAATGAATGCAATAGGTGGCATCAGGTAAGGCGGTTGCAGAAAGCACCGGTTTTCACGGGCCTCCCCATGCCATCTATAGAGACAGAGGCGCAAAGGATTCAGACTGAAGAGAATAGCGCACGGGGCAGTGCGCAAAGGCTGGCAGCCAGCCTACGTTCATTTTATAAGCATGGCAGTATAATTCTTCACATTCTTTGGTAGGGCAATGGCGAAAATAAGCATAATAATACCCACGTACAATGAGGAGAGATACATAGGGAGGACACTGGAGAGCATAAAGAATCAGCCGTATAAGGACATCGAGGTAATCGTGGCTGACAGCAACAGCTCCGACAATACAAAGGAGATTGTGAGGAAGGTTTATCCGGGAGCCAGGATAATCAATAAGCGGAAAAGAGGCGTCGGGATTGCGTGCAACGCAGCTGCAAGCATCGCCAAGGGAAGCCTCCTGATGTTCATAGATGCGGACACCTCCATAACCAGAGGGCTTCTGGGGGCTTATGACAGGGCTTTTGATGACAGAGAAGTGGTGGCGGCTACGGGCCCCATAATCCCGCTCGAGAAGACTACTAGATCCATAGAAATCGGATATGCTGTGGTCTCCGTGCACCTGGTCAGGCTGTTCATGCGCATTGGAAAGCCTTCGACCATCAGCTCAAACCTCATGGTAAGGAAAAACGCTTATCTGAAGCTAGGTGGATTCAGCACTACGATGAACACGTACTATGACTGGGACCTCTCGAACAGGATAAGCAAGGTAGGCAAGATAGTGTTTGTTGAAAATGCGGTTGCAAAGACAAGCGTGAGGCGCATAAAGAAGTGGGGCATGCTGAAATACTTCGCATTCCATACAGGCAATGTCATAAGGTACAACCTCTTCCACGAGCCCAAGCAGGACTATGAGCCCATAAGATGACTTGATACCGGTTTTTTCAAACCGAAACAAAACCGAAATGTCCAGGTTGCAATATAAATATACGCCATGAGTAATATAATCATGGCTAGGAACCCTTCAACAAAGGCAAAGATACTGGACATGATGGCCCTTAAGCAGAAGACACTCAGCGACATAAGCAGGGACCTGGGTCTTGCTCCGTCAACCGTCAGCCAGCACCTCCAGGAACTCAAGAGCATCGGGGCGATACGCGAGGTGGAGAACGAGCACATAAGGAAATGGAAATATTACAGGTTGAACCCGGAGTTCGATTACAGCGTATTCGGGATGAAGGGGATGAACGATAGGATAAAGGAGTCGGAGAGGCCAAGGATGTTCTTCTATTCACTCGCTTTCCTTTCCGTTGTCGCGGTCGCATATCTGGTCTTCTTATACATGAATTCAAACGTGCAGGCCAGCAGCGTAGTCCAGGTGAAGCTCACCGACCCGCCAACAGTTCCTTTCGGCACTCAGGCACTTTACATAAACTATTCCGGAGTCGAGCTGCATGTTGCAGGGAGCGGCGGGTCTGAATGGATACAGTCGAACGCAAGCGGCAGGGTGGACCTGATGTCGCTGATAAACGTAAGCCAGGTGATTGCGGGCATAGAGGTGGTGCAAGGCTCATCCATAGACAGCGTAAGGTTCAACATAAGCAGTGCAAGCATAGTAATCAATGGCACCTCTTATCCAGTGTATGTGCCGAGCCGGGAAGTGGGGGCGCTCGTTCCGGCCGGAAGCAGCGTAAACCAGAGCTCTGAGATCCTGGTAGACTTTTTCCCCACGGTGATAGAGAGCTATGTCAACGGCACAAGGGAATTTGTGCTTGTGCCGTCAATGACAGCATTCCCATCTAGGAGCATGCGCAGCTACAGGGGAGACGGAGCTGTCGGGAAGTCGGTTGCAATTAACTATATCGAGAAGAGCGTTCTGGAGAGGAATGCCAGCTTCTCCATAGAGAACGCAAGCCTCTCTTTGGGAAGCAACGGAAGCATTTCGCTTAGGCTCTCTGTCAAGAACAAGGAGAATGTGACTGTGCCGCTGGAAGGCGTGCTCGTCGTTGAGAATTGGAATGAGTCAGAAAATGGAGGGGTCGGATGCTTCATGCAGCATGCCAACGGCAGCATGAGGGGCGGATGCGGTGCTGCTAATGCCGCGCGCATAGGCAGCTTTCAGACCTGGCAGGGAAACGGAATGGGTTCGGGTCAGAACACCGGGATACACACAGTAATACGCAGGAATGGGTTCGGCGTGCCACACGGAGGTGTCTGCCCGTTGGGTGTAGGGCTTTCCATAGAGGGCAATGGCACGCTGGAGCCGTTTTACGAACATGTGCCCATGCAGCAGTATGGCAGTTATGTACTCGGCCCAAAAGCAACCGGGACATTTTATTTCAAAGGCAGCGTGCCTTACAATGGCACTGCATTGCCTTTCAGCGCTGGCAGGGAGTACAGGATAATAGTAATAGGGCAGTTAGGGTCTAGCGCATCGTTGACGCTTAATGCAACTTAGGGGCGCAAAGCAATAAATGCATTATTTTACAATTTTAAGGATGGTTTGGTTTTATGAGGAAAGGGGGCAGGCCGAATATAATATTCCTTATGCTCGATACAGTATCGGCACAGCACCTGGGGGTTTTCGGTGGGCCGATAAGGATGAGTAACCTCGAGAAGATAGCCGGCTCGGGAACAGTATACCAGAATGCCATAGCCCCTGGGACATATACGCTTACCTCCCACGTATCCATATTTACAGGCAGGAGGGTCAGTAAGATAAAGAGCCTCACGAAGAACCCGGTAAGGAACCAGAACTCGAGCACCGATCCGCTCTTCCTGAAGAACAAGTACATAGGCAGGAATGAGCCCACCCTTGCTGCAAGGCTCTCTTACCTTGGTTACAAGACCTCCATGTTCTCGAACAACCCGTTCATAACAGCCTCTACAGGGCTTGCTGAGGGCTTTTCCTACACACGAAACATCTTCATGGAGAACAAGCTGAAGTACCACAGGACCACTCTCAGGATAATAGGCAATGACTTCATGAGGGAGAACCTCACCAGCCTGGCTTGCCATGTGTCCTCTGCAATACCGCAAGGGAGCCTGGACAGGCTTTATCTGGGAATGCGAGGCGTGCTTAACAGGAAGGTATGCAATGAGACCGGAGCGTATAGGATGGACCAGGGTGCCGAGCTTACCAACAGGATAGTCAGGGAGTATCTCTCTTCTTCTGGAAGCCAGGGCCATTTCATGTTCATAAACTACATGGAGGCGCACGAAGGCTATCCGACAACAGCCATAACCGAGGAGAGAGTCAGCCAGGACAGGTGGATGTACATGAGCGGAATGCTTGACCCTTCAGGGGTCGAGGTCTTAAAGCAGGCATATGCAAAGCGGCTTGCCTACCTGGATTCCAGGATAGGCAGGCTTATGGAGACGCTTAAGGAGAAGGGGGTGCTTGACAATGCAGTGGTAGTTCTTGCGAGCGACCACGGGCAGGCATTCATGGAGCACGGACTGCTGTACCATACACTCTTCCCATACCAGGAGATCTCGAGGGTTCCGCTTATCACGGCACGGTTTGAGTCTGGCAGACAGACAAGGGAGCCTGTTAGGATAGAGAAGCCAGTGAGCCTGAGCTCGCTGTACGGATCCATAATCAGCCTAGGTTATGGCAAATCCGATAAGATAAACGGGGAGATGCTTTCAGGGAGCGGGGTTTTTTCCGACCACACAGGCATGCTTGACGTATGGGACATACCTCTCCTCAGGAGGCTCAGGAAGAGATCCAGGCATGCCGAGCGGATATACAAGACAAAGATGAAGTACAACATGCCTGCGAGCGCTTTCTACAAAGGGCAGTATAAGATGATACATTACGGGGGCAGGATGGGAAGGGAACTCTACGACCTGGATAGCGACCCGATGGAGAAGGAAAACATAATAGGCAGCAGGAGGGACGTTGCGCTATCCATGCTGAGGGACGTTTCTGTTGCCTGACTGCAATGCCATGAGCGCAGTGCTGCGGCTATTTTCTGGCTCATTGATGCCACCCGAGCAGATGCGCCTGCGTCGTAACTCGCTGTAACGTTATTATATCTGAAAATACAATTGAGAAGCACGAATGGCGTTCTGGCCATTTCTGGTTTTTTTATGAAAATGCTAAGAGTAGGAGTACGGAGGGTCGAGTCCTTCCTTGTCCGGGAGCTGGCTCCCGTTTTAAGGGAGGCGCCTAGACAAAAACGGGCTCCTGCGCTTGTCATGTTTCTTGATGTCTGGGAAACTGGAAACAACTTTGCATTTGACATAGGAGTAGAGGAAGGACCATTTTCGAAGAGGGGCGCCAGGGTCAGCAGGGTGGGTAATTCGCACTCAATGAAAATCGTCACGGGTGTGCCGGAAATATGGCACATGGGGCTCATGCACACATTAAACAATGCAGAAGGCAAAGTCATAGAGGGCGATGGTACTGTAATTTTTGGAGAGATGGAATATTGGCACAGGGATGGCAGGACCATTACCAGCAGCTATTATCCGTTCAGGCATTCAGACATGAGAGAGAAGCAGATGCTGAAGGGCCTGCCCTACTTTGCCGAGCTTGTTTCTTCCGCAGTAATGTGCCTTCTTGGAGCGTCTTACTTTTCGACGTCTGGAACGCCGAGCAGCTTGCGCATGGCCCAAGTCAGGCGCATAGGGCTTAGTCCATGTAGTTGGATTGATGCAGAGGTGTGGAGGAATGGCCTGCTGCGTGGCGTGCAATACCATCTTGAGGCCATGGGGAGGCAGAGGAAAAAAGAGGACAGGGAGAATGGCAGCATTGGCCAAGAGGAAGGCAGGCCCGAGAGCCCGGAGATAAAAGACATTCCAGGCATAGGTGGCCTTGCATTACGCAGGGCTTCGGGATTCCAGAAGCCTTAAATACTTAACAGATATAAACATATTCTGCAAATAAGGATCCATGAATTACAGCAACAAGAACATAGTTCTTGGAGAACTCATAGGCCTTAAGGCAGAGATACTCGCTTCCCATGATAAAAGGCAGCGTGGAATCGAAGGAAAGATAATAGACGAGACGAAGAACACCATCGTGATGGAGACAACCGAAGGGAGGAGGTCTTTTGTAAAAAAGATCTCTCGCTTCCGATTTTATACTCCCGATGGAACATTCGAAGTCGAAGGAAAGGAGATATGCTTCAGGCCCGATGAACGGATAGAGAAGGCAATGAAGTATTACAAAAGAAGAAGACTATAGAGGAATGATGCATTGGAATGCAGTGACCTTAAGTGCCCAATACACGGGAAGCTCAAGACGAGAGGCTCGCAGATAGAGGGCGTCGTAGTCAGCGCGAAGAGCAAGAAGACGGCCATCGTCGAGGTAGGCTATACACGCTACATAAACAAGTACGAAAGGTATCTCAGGAGGAGGTCGAGGATACCCTCATACAATCCGGAATGCCTTGCGGCCAAGGAAGGCGACAGGGTAAGGATATCTGAGACAAGGAGGCTGAGCAAGACAAAAACATTTGCAGTTACGGAGATAGTCAAAAAAGGATGATTGCGGATAGGTGTATGCCATGAAAGGAATCTCATCGAAGATCATGAAGACGCTGATACCAGGAACCGTATTCACGTGCGCAGACAACAGCGGGGCGCACGAGTTCAGAATAATACACTTGATAGGCAAGGGAGGAGGCGGCAGGCATGGAAAGCAGGCCGCTGCAGGCATAGGAGACCTTGTCTCGGCAAGCGTGAGGAAGGGATCCCCAACCTACCTCAAGAAGCCTGTGCGTGTCCTGGTGATAAGGCAGAAGGCCCCGGTACGCAGGGCGAACGGCATGAGGATAAGATTCGAGGACAATGCAGGTATAATAGTCGGAGAGGACAACCTGCCGGTTGGCACAGAGATAAAGGGTGCCATAGCAAGGGAGGTTGTAGAGAGGTTCGTAAAGGTTGCAGGCATAGCCTCAAGAATAGTGTGATGTGTTTTTATGGTAAGCTCCAAACCCAGAATACAGAGGCTGCGAAGGTTCAACGCGCCGATGCACGTGAGGCAGAGGTTTGCGCATGCGCACGTATCAAAGGAACTTAAGGTAAAGCTCGGCATAAAGAAGAGAGCCGTACAGATACGCAAAGGAGACACAGTCAAGGTAATGTCGGGCAAGGAGTACGGGAAGATTGGCAAAGTTTCAGTTGTTGATTTGCGCGACAGCACGGTCAAGATAGAGGGCATAACAAGGAAGAACGCAAAGGGAAAGGAAGGCGAATTGCCAATAAGGATAAGCAGGGTTTACATAATGGAGCTTGAGCTTTCCGACAAGAGGAGGAAGGAAAAGCTCGGCATAAAATCGTGATATTTATGGCATCAAAAGGAAACACGCGCCACATAAGAAGGCTTGCCTCTTCAAGATACATGAAGATAGGGAGGAAGACATCGAAGTACGTGATTAAACCCAAGGCCGGAAGGCACAGGGGCGATTCAAGCATAGCGTTGATTACAGTGCTTAAGGAAAGGATCTTCGATGGGAGCTCACGGGAGATGAGGTACGCGCTCAACAACAGCTACATAGAGGTCAACGGAAAGGCAGTGAAGGACGGAAAGTTTCCAGTGGGTTTTGGGGACGTTATACACATAAAGCCATCGGCCGAGCATTATAAGGCGGTATCTTACAAAGACGGCTCATTCGCCGTGGAGAAGATAGAGCATGCAAGGCATAAGCAGATCTTCAAGGTAATAGGGAAATTCACTGCCAAGGCAGGCAAGGAGATGGTTAGGCTGCACGACGGCAGGGTGCTGGCCGCTGAACACAAGGTGAAGGTAAACGACTCGGTGGCACTGGGCAAGAAAGGCATCGAGAAGGTAATTCCGCTGGAGGTAGGCGGCATGTGCTACGTGATAAACGGCACGCATGCCTCCGAGACAGGCAGAATAAAGGAGGTATCAAAGGGGACGATGCTCAGGAACCCCACAGTCAAGATAGAGAGCACCGGCGAAGGCTCGCAGGAATTTGAGACGCTGCTGAGAAACATAATGGTAATGGGCGAGTAATTGGATAATAACGGCAATAACATGCGTTCTGTGCGTCTTGACAAGGTAGTCATAAACATAGGCACCGGATCGGCAAGCGAGGAGGCGGCGGATAACGCAAAGATACTCATAAAGAAACTCACCGGGCACGAGGCGGGATACACGTTCTCAAAGCGGAGGGATCCGGAACTTAAGCTCAGGAAAGGGCAGAAGATAGGCGCGGTCGCAACGCTCAGGAAGCAGGACGCATACACGCTGCTGAAGAGGGCCCTCGATGCAAACAACAACCAGCTCATGGAGAGCGCAATCTCGAGGAACTCAGTTAATTTCGGCGTGAAGGAATACATCTACTTCGCAGGTGTCAAGTACGACCCTAAAATAGGCATATTGGGCATGAACATAAATGCAGCGTTTGCCAGAAAGGGCAAGAGAGTAGAGACAAGGAAGAGGAAGAGAAGCAGTGTCGGGATAAGCCACAGGGACATAAGCAGGGAGGAGATAATGGGGTTCCTGGAGAGCAACTTCAAGATAACGCTTGCAAAATGATTGAATGAAGATGAGCAACGATACAAAATACAGAGGCAGAGGGAAGAGAATCTGCTGGAGGTGCGGCAGCGCCAGAGGCCTGATAAGAAGCTATGGCCTGCAGATTTGCAGGAGGTGCTTCAGGGAAGCGGCGCGCGACCTTGGTTTCGAGAAGTATTAGTGATATGATGGATGTTCTTGCAGACGCATTAAACAAGATAAAGCTTTACGAGAGCCTCGGCAAGTACGAGTGCATAGTCGATTCGACTAAGCTCGTCAAGTCGGTGCTCGAAGCGATGAAGGCAAACGGCTACATAAAGGGATACGAGGAGTTCAGGGAGGGCAAATTTGCTAAGGTAAGGATAACGATGGCCAAGAAGATAAACTATCTCGGAGTCATAAAGCCGAGATACGCAGTAGGTCTGGACGAATACCAGAAGTATGAGAGCAGGTATATACCCAGCAAGGACTTTGGCATACTCATAGTATCTACGCCGCAGGGCATAATGACAAACAGGGAGGCCAGATCCAGGAAGACAGGTGGCAGGCTTATAGCTTACGTTTACTGATGAACATGGAAACAATAGAGGTGCCGCAAGGCGTACAGGTATCGACAGGCGAGGGGCTTCTCCACGTGAAGGGCAAGCTCGGCGCCACCTCAAAAAGAATAAACGAGAGGCTCTTCTCGGTTAAGATCGAGGGCAACAAGCTGCATGTTGAGCAGACTAAGAACAAGAAGCTTGCTAAGAAGTCGGGCCTCGCAGTGCTTGCGTTCGCCGCGGAGGCAAGGAGCTCAATGAAGAGCGTCAATGAAGGCATAGAGAAGAAGATGGTCGTTTTCTTCTCGCATTTCCCTATGGTGATAGAGATAAAGGGAAAGAGCGTGGTTATAAAGAACATTTTCGGGGAGAGGGTTCCGCGCGTCACCGAGATAGTCGGTGAGACAAAGGTGGAAGTCAAGGGCCAGGACGTGACAGTGAAGGGAGTTGATGCGTACGA
>DAHXKV010000032.1 GCA_027366155.1 Microcaldota archaeon | reverse complement strand
TCTTGTTTGCAGTAGCCTCTTCAACGACAAAATGCCTGATTGACGCTCTTACTACCTCCGATCTTCCGGAGAAACCCATTTCCTTCTCGAGCTTATCTATCTCATTGAGTATCTTCTCGTTCAGCGAGACAAATATAGACGAGTCAGGAGAGACAAAGATTGATGATCCATACTGGTTGAGGATTCCTGATGGAATCAGTGTGATTGTCTGTGAACCAGCCCTCCCATATTTGGTAAGGTATACCGGTTCGTTAAGCAGTATTGAAGGCGTAGTTTGCGTTGTTGTCGGGAACGCTATGCCGTAGCCTACCAGTGCCGTGGGAAGGGCGGAATTGTTGAAAGTGCTCCCGGAATACATGTTTACCGAGCCGATTGCCTTGCTTAAACTGTAGTTATTAACGCCTACTATCGTCGCGGTGATCTGCTGATCGTTTATGGAAATGTTTGCGCTGGACCGTATCATGGGTATAGCGCCACTAACGTTTGGCAGCGATTCTATCACGGCTATGTCGGCCGAGGTAAAAATATGCCCTGGCCTTGGCACCATGTATATTGATGAGGGGCCTATGCTCTCAAGCGATTTTGTTATGCTGGCCGAGCTTCCGGCCACCAGAGACGTAAGTGCCACTATGGCTGCGACGCCTATCGCCACTGTCATCACCGTCAGCAGCGTCCTTACCTTCCTCTCGGATATGCCTTTTACGCCAAGCCAGAGGGTGTCTTTTATATCCATTTATACACTAGCGGTGTTGGGTCTTGGTATTATCCTTCGCGTGGGACTTCCTGCGCCTTGAGTAAAGGTAATAGGCAGAGCCTGCGACTATAGCCAGAATTACCACAACTGCAATGAGCGATACTATAGGGGAGCCGCGCTTCCCGTAATAAACAGCGTTTCCGCTCCCTGAGCTGCCTCTTGTTACAGTGGCATTTATGGGCCTGGAAGAGCCAGGAGACGAAGACTGCCCTATAGCCGTTGGTGATGCCACCTCGATGCTGTAGTAGAAGGTTTCGTTCTCGGGCTGGTTGAGGTTGTTCAGGTACGAAAGCACTACTGGCACAGTGTATTTTCCGGGTGTTGCTGCCTGTGACGCAGTGAAGCTGACTGTCATGGCGGTTGGGGTGTCTATAGGTATGCTCCCTATGAATGTGCTGTTCTCCCCGAGTATCTTAATGCCAGCAGGCGGCCTTGGAGACACTGACACTGCTGTCGCAGTCTGGAACCCTGTATTTTCTATAGTTGATGTTATGGAGAATATCTCTCCGGGAACAGGAGATGCCGGAGAGAGTACGGTGCTTACAATGCTTATGTTCACATTTCCAGGATTCAGGAAGCTTATGCTTCTTGACGCTGAGACCTGCTGGTTGTCCAGTATGTAAGAGAGGCTTATGTCAAGCGTCGAGACTGCATCTGTCGAAGATTCCACAAACAAGGTTATCGGGAGCTTTGAGCTCTGCCCTGCTCCTATTACCGGAACGGCTTCAAGATTGTCAGAGCCTATAACGCTCAACGGGGAGACCGGTGTAAGGACCACTGAGAGGTTTGTTATCGGATCCGAGCCAGAATTGGTTACCGTAAGGTTCATTCCGGTTATCTTTCCGGAGACTAAGGTCTGGTTTGGCACAGAGACGAGCACAAGAGACTGGGACGGAGAGGATGCAAACAGCCCAAGCGAGGTGCTTATCGAGGTGTTGTAGCCGTATGGGTTTATGTAGTACGTGCTGAGGCCAAGAGGCGTTGAAGAGCCTGCCTGCGAATTCCCTGCCTGGCTTGGCGCAATATAAATCTGGGCAGTTATGTTACTGCTCTGGCCCGGGGCAAGATAGGAAATCATTCCTGGCTGGTTCAGCAGGCTAACACCAGCAGAGGGGGTTAATCTTGTTGAGATATCCGATGCGGCTCCAGTGCCTGCATTTGATACTACTATGGTGACATTGCTTATCTTTCCGGCAGTCACATCCGGCTTTGGCAGGGTGAACGTGAGGTTTGCGGCTCCCTTGAGTGGCACCTGCACCTCTATCTGCTGCTGCACGTTCGTTGAGCCGTTGTTTGAATCCCACGAGAGCACCAGGGGGTAGGTCTCATAGGAGTATGGCCCTACGGTTGCATTGCTGCCTATGTTTAGGTGGAAGACCATGTTAAACATGGATGGAGGCTGAATGGATTGAAGGTACTGTGATGAGTATTGGGATCCTGTAAAATCAGTGACCCCGCCATACAGATTAAGTGTGCCGACAACGTTCTCGAGGATGCAGTCGGTGTCGTAGCTCTCTAGGGTTATGGTCAGCGGGACATCCTTGTTTCCAGGGGCAGCGGAGATGGGGTGTGTCGAATTTCCCCATACAACATTGGTAACGCGTATGTTTGGCGTAGACCATGTCTGACAAGAAGACGAAGCGCTTACAGATCCGAAAAGAATTAGCATTGCAGTGCAGATCCCGATTATTCCAAAGGCTGGTTTTTTGTATTCCATGTTTTCCCTTTCTAAACTCTTTAAATGTCAAATATCCCATACGGGCTAGGTTTCCTTCCTGGGATTCTTCACGTGCCTCTCTATGAGGCCATCCTTCATGTATATACTCCTCTCCGAGACAGACGCAACATGGGGGTCGTGAGTCACGATGAGCACTGTCGTGTCCTTTTCCTTGGAGACCTTGGTGAGTAGGTTCAGCACCGCGTCTGCCGTCTTTGAGTCAAGGTTGCCGGTAGGCTCGTCGCCAAGTATGATGGAAGGGTCGTTTATTAGCGACCTTGCTATTGCAACGCGCTGCTGCTGTCCCCCGCTGAGCTCGTTTGGCTTCTTGTTGAATGTGCCTTCCATGCCTATCTCAACAAGCATTCCTTTCGCCTTTGCTATGTTTTCTGGAGTGTCTTTGCCATCGACCATCAGCGGCAGCAGCACATTCTCAAGGACAGTAAGGTAAGGGACCAGATTGTATGACTGGAATATGAAACCTATCTTCCTGTTGCGTATGAGCGCAAGACTGTTGTCGTTAAGTGATGAGACGTCAGTGCCGTCAAGGACTATGCTCCCTGACGTGGGCCTGTCCAGCGTTCCTATCAGATTCATCAGAGTCGTTTTCCCGCTGCCCGACGGCCCGAGGACAGTGACGAACTCCCCCTTCGCTATTGAAAGAGTGACGCCGCTTAGCGCTTTGTAGGATATCTTGCCGGTAAAGTAAGTCTTCGTTACGTCATTCACTGCTATTGCTTCTATGCGTGCGGACACCATCGAACCGGCAGATATATGCAGATTGCTTAATTTAATAACCTGCTGCATATATTTCGGTTGACTTTCTGCCGACGCACTGCAGGAGAAAATCGGCAGGAGAGACTCAGCATTAACGTATAAATATTGGAATCCCAAAGATAAAAACATGAAAAAGAAGGCAGTCGGGATAGACGTAGATGGGGTACTGGCCGACACAATCTCGAGGTGGCTGAGCAAAGCGGAATTGAAATTCGGAATAAAGGCAACTAAAAAGAATGTAACAAAATATGAGCTCTATGAGATATTTCCGGGGATAACCCATAAGGATGTTTTAGACAGTTGGGCGTCAGTCTGGGATGATTACAAGACAATACAAATGGAGGATCCAGACATACCTTCCATAATGGACAACCTGCATGACAGATTCGATATCTGGATCACCACTGCCAACCCAAGCCAGAGGATAAACGACTGGCTCAGGGAGAATGGCATCGCATATGACCGACTCATCAATTTTTCTTCGCACGAAGACAAGCATAAGCTGGACGGTGTAGAAATATATGTGGATGATTTCCACGAAGTAGTCGAAAAAGTGGCCAAGCATGGCAAGAAAGCAATAATCCTGAGGCAGCCGTGGAATGACGCATTCATAAAGAACAACAAGGATCCCAACGTGCTTGTTGCATGCAACTGGAGAGATGTAGAAAATATGCTGTTAAATTATTTTTAGCCTGTGTTCACTCTGACACACAATCTGCCTAACCACGCTGCAGAGCTGCAGTCATGCAGTGCGCGCCGCCGTATCCTCCGGTTATGTTGCTCAAATCTATCGAATACGCTTCGATCCCGTTTTCCCTAAGCTCTCTCTTGTGGGGAAAGGCTGATCCAGACGAGACAAGCTTTGCGTATTCTCTCTTTGCCATGCGCAGCGCGTTTGCATATCTGCCCTTATCCTTTGCTGCCTTGCGCTCCAGGTTTATGATGGTCTTTCCTATGGTAGACTTCGTTTCCACGGCAAGAATCTTCCCGTCGCTTATACAGAGGAAGTTTGAGGCATATGAGAGCTGCTCAAGCGGAGAAAGCCCAATTATCCCAAAGCCCTTCGACTTGACGTAGTCATATAAGTTAGATGTGCCTCTTGAGCGCACATACGAATCTCCTTCCTTGAAATACGTTTCGACCGTTGCAAGCCTTAGCAGGCTTTCTGATCCTACTGCAACTCCCTTCCCGGCTACATTGAAGTAGGTATCGAGGTGCATGTCAGACATGGGCTCGCCTGGTGGATAATGAAAAAGTGGATTCCTCGGCTGATGCACTATTGAAACCTCGGGGAACGACTGGCCGTATTTTAGCAGTTGCCTAGCGCCATCTGTATTTGTCCTCTCTCCAGTACCTATGAGGGCGAAATCGCCGAGAGGCATGAAATCGCCTCCTTCAAGCCTTCCCGGGGCAGATACCTCCCCGATGACAGGCATTCCCATAGCCTCCCACAAGAGTCTTGTCAGGGTGGTCTCTGCTGCGCGCTGTGGCGTTGACATTCTTGACATAAAAATCCCTCTGTCGGTTACAACCTGCTGATCCCGCATGAAATAAAGGTCGGACATCGGGTCCCTCTCGGTTATGTTTATATGGACAGCGCCTATGCCCGTTCCTTTCCTTGCAGACATGCTCGGCTTTAGCATTATTATGTTTATGAAATAACTGCTGTCAAAGGAGTCGGTCGAGCAGAGCATCTCATTCTTCGCTAACCTTGCATCAGCCTCGCTTCCCTTAAACTCTATTCTATCCATCGCAGCCATGAGCAGCCGCTTTCTCAGCTTTGGATTCTTCTCGGAAAGAGCGGAAAGCTGCTCCCGCAGGACCACGACTTCAACTCCAAATTGGTCATGCAGTGCATTTCTCAGGGAATCGTGCTCATTCTCCGCAAGCTCCTGATTGAAGGCTCTTTCATAAAGGGAGGCTTTCGGATTCAACAGGCCGAGAAACATCTCGAAGCCTGGCCTGTGGACGGCAACCTTCCGCAGACGTCCCCATTCTGCAACTATCCGCGTGGCCATGTCTTCATTTTCAACATCTCTATATAAAATGCCATTAGTACTCTCTCCAAACCAAAGCGCAAGGCCAGGCCCAAGCTAAGGAGAAGACGACCATAACCCAACCATAAGAAGTATTATTTGGGCAATCCGGAGAGCTCAGGCCCTATCGAATTCTTCAGAGTATTCAATACATAGGCTGAATTTGTTGATGCCGAGACAAATACTATCTGCCGCGCATATGCTGAAATGCCCAAAATAAGTCCTGCCGATGATACAAGTATAACTACGGTTAACAATGCCTACGTAGGCGCAAGTGTATTCGGTGGTATCTGACTTCCTGCCGGAGCGCCACTGCCAGTTATAGTTACACCACCAACTGCCTGGCCTGCACTATTGCACCCTATGTTCTGTATTGCCGGCAATGCGCTATTTGATCCCTGGCTTGCGGCTATTAACCTGGTTATAATGAAAGGCGCAAGCAGGTACAGTATCAGCATGACTATGCTGCCCATCAGTATTCCCATGCCCCATCCCTGCATGCTTCCCTTTATGTTTCCGGAAGCAGGCATGAAATGGGCAAAACCATACAAAGTCCCGCCCAGTACGAACATCAGTATCGCAAGTACGCCTACTATATTTGATATTATGGCAACTATCCCGCAGAGCGCGTTGCCTATGCTTTGCGCTGTCCCGGTTAACTGTGCCGACACTCCAAACATAATAGGCGCCGCTGCAAGCAAGGCATATACTAAGATACCGGGTTTCATCCAATTGCCTATGGCTCTTATCTTACTACATGCCTAAATGCCTAAAATGCAGTGCCACTCGACGTACATCCTACTCCGCCGTTTATGCCTATTGGAGGGACTGCGCCGGTGCCTCCTGAATTGTTGCTCGCGCTTATAAGTCTGCCTATAATGAAAGGCGCAAGCAGGTACAGTATCAGCATGACTATGCTGCCCATCAGTATTCCCATGCCCCATCCCTGCATGCTTCCCTTCATATTTCCTGAAGCAGGCATGAAATGGGCAAAACCATACAAAGTCCCGCCCAGTACGAACATCAGTATCGCAAGTACGCCTATAACGTCTGCTATTATGGCAACTACTCCGCACAGGGCATTTGTTATTCCTGTCGCGGTGGCAGCCGGAGCCACCGTTTGCGCCAAAAGCAATGAGGAGCCCAGCATTCCAATCGAGAAAAGAACCAAGGCAATCAGCCTGTACCGTCCAGCAGCAGTTCCATTATTCATAAAATTCCCTTAGAATACTTCTCTATAGTCAGATATTTAAACGTATCTGCAAGCCATCTGCTTATGCAGATTCATGCGGCCCTCTCTCTACTTACTTGTAAGTTGCAATTATACCGTCTATTACGCCGTTTACTCCTATGCCTCCGGTGGACCTCACCGCGAGCCTGTGGCTAAGGATAGGCCTTGCAAGGAACATTATGTCCTCCTTGCTGACCTCGCCCCTTCCCTCAATGAGAGCCTTGGCCTTCGCACAGTTCATGAATGCTATATCTGCCCTAGGGCTTGCACCCATGATTACGTGTATCTCCTTTCTCGTAGCTCCGACTATGCCGGTTATGTAGTCCTTTGCTTCATCCCCGAGTTTTATCCTCTTCGCATCTGCCTGCATCTGTATTATGTCGGATGTGCCTATTATCTTCTCCACTGTTATGCTCTCCTCGGCTTCCTTAAGCCTGAGCATTAGCCCTTCAGCTTCCCTTGACGGGTAGTCGACAGGTATGCGCATCAGGAACCTGTCTGCAAGCACTTTCGGGAGAGGCTCAGTGCCCTCTATCCTGAGAGGGTTCTGCGTGGCGAAGGCAATGAACGGGCTGGGCAGCTTCATTGTCATGCCGCCAAGCGTAACCTGCCTCTCCTCAAGCGTTTCCAGCAGGGCGCTCATGACCTTTGGCTGCGTCCTGTTAAGCTCGTCGAAGAGCAGTATGTTAGTGAAGACAGGCCCCTTCTTCGCCACTGTCTCATTCCGTTCGTCTATGTATGTGTAGCCGACTATGTCCGCAGGGCTTATGTCTGGTGTGCCCTGTATCCTGCTAAACTCGGCCTGCATGGTCTCCGCCAGCGCCTTCGTAATCGTAGTCTTAGCCACTCCGGGCACTCCCTCAAGGAGGGCATGCCCGTTTGCCACAATCGAAATAAAAAGAAGCTCTATTACCTTGTCGTCCCCGGAGATGTGCTTCTTCATCTCGACAAGTATCTTCCTGTAGGCCTCGCTCGCTTCCATTCCGGCATCATGTAACGTTTCCCTCAATTATTTTATATACTTATTGCAGCAACCATCACGGCTGCCTGCAGATGAGGCCAGACCTGAACAAAAGGTTTATATGCTACCAATAAGATATATTTGCATACAAGATGGTTTGCATGGCATCAAAGAAGGAAAATGCACAGGTCCTCGTCTCGCTACCGGAAGCACTTGAAATACTGGAGCAAAGGGAAAAGGACGGCGACTTCGGCTATGAGCAGACGCTTGCGCTTGACTACTTAAAGAAATTCTCCAAGACAAGTGTCTCTTCGGCCGAGAAGGCAAGGAAGCAGCTGCAGGAACTGGGCATAAGCGAGAAGACTTCAGTATCAATGATCAACGTAATGCCTACTGACATAATGCAGGTAAAGCAGATTCTGGTAAATGAGAAGTCAGGGGCAGAACCTGAGACTGCGGAGAAAGCCTTTGCGGTGCTAGACGCCGCAAGGAAGAAGGACGAGTAGCTTAAAAGGGATGTTGGGGATATGGAGGAACAAGAGCAGAGAGGAGGCGACCTTGAGGAATATGGTCGCGTCCTGGACTACCTCCCCACGGGAAAATCATTCTCGGTAAGGTCAGAGCCGGTTGTACAGCTCATAGGCGAGAGCAGGTTTACGCTGCTTGAAGCGATACCAAAATCCGCCGAGATAAAGATAAGCGAGAGGATATACATAGGGAAGGGTACAAGGGACAAAATCTCGCTGATAAAGTCAAGGCTGGCTTTCGAGAGTCTGACTGAAGGCTCGAAGAGGGAACTGCCCACTGCCATAAGCTCGATAATCCACTCAGAGGAAAAGCGCTTCGTAGATTTTTTCAACAATGCCTCCTCGCTTAACATAAGGGTTCACGTGCTTGAGCTGCTTCCGGGGATAGGCAAGAAGCACCTGCAGGCGATACTCGACGCAAGGGAGGAGAAGCCGTTCGAGAATTTCGATGACATCTCCAAGCGGGTTGCGTTACTACAGGATCCAGTAAAGCTGCTTACTGACAGGGTCCTGCTCGAACTGAGGGGGGAGAGCAGGTTCTATGTGCTGACAAGGCCGATACACCAGCAGCGATAACTAGTCTCAAAACTGGCGCGTTGGCAGAAAATGCGCCTTCAAGCAAATGCATGAGCCATTCAGCTGCGGCGCCCTGCGTCCTTTACTTTGCCCTCTCGAGATGCATCTGCGGGACAACAAGCAGCCTGCTTGTCGACTTGGAGAGCGATATGCGGACCTCGTATGCACCGCCGCGCTTTCCGACTACCACTCCTATCATGCCCCTGTATCTGGGGTGGGGTATGTTCCTGAATGTTCCACGCGGGGTCACGACTACCTTGTCGCCTGCCTTGAAATCCTTTATCCTCATCGTGAGGCCCATCTCGGAAGGCCGCCTGTGCCTGGAAAGCTTCCTTGTCCTCCTTGAAAAAAGTCCTTTAGAAGAGCTCATACTATCATTCTACAATCAGTCGGATATACTTTAGGGAAAAACATATAAATACCTTCACAACATATCTAACAAGTGGTTTTAATGCCTAACAAGGGCAAAAAGATAATCCTAAAGCCGGATTTTAAGATAGAGAACATAGTCGCAAGTGCAGACCTCGGCGTAGAGCTGGACCTGTATGCAATAGCAAAGGCCTCCCCTGACGTAGATTACGAGCCGGAACAATTTCCCGGAGCCATCTACAAGATACACGACCCGAAGACCGCGCTTCTCCTTTTCAAGAATGGGAAGGTTATCTGCACAGGCTCAAAGACAGAAGCCGACATACACCGTGCGATAGACATAGTCGTAAAGACTGTCCAGAAATATGTCATCGTCAGGAAGCAGGAGAGCAAGCCCGCGGAGAAACGCGCCACTGCGCCTTGACCTGCGTTATCTCGCCTTTCCTATGCTGAGCCTGTATACTATGTAGACGACTATGGCAAGCGCGGCTGCGGCCACCATTGCAACATATATGCTGTTCGCGTTAAGCGCATAGTATCCGAAAAGCAGCAGTGCGACATCCCACACTGCCATGCCTGCAACCGAATAAGTGTAAAATTTCTTAAGCGGCATCATGGCGAATCCCGCAGGCAGGCTTACCAGCCCGCGCACCTCGGGAAGCATCCTCCCTATGAACACGGTAAATGCCCCGTTCTCGTTGAACCACCTGTCGAAAGCGTCGAGATGCTTCTTGCTTATCCTAAGCCTGCCAAGGTGCCTGTAGACCAGATCCTTGCCCAGTATGTACGCTACATAATAGTCTATGCTTATGCCGATTATTCCCGCAACAGTTACAATTGCAAAAACGGCGTATATGTTGAGCATGCCTCCAGCCGCCAGCAGCCCTGCTACTGGCAGGACTATCTCACTGGGTATCGGCAGCGAGGCTGACTCAAGGACCATCAGCACAAGCAATGCAATGTATCCGTAGCCTGAGATGAAACTCTTTATTGCAGCAGGTGCAGTCGCGAGGATGCCGCCAAACAGTGAAGCCAGAACAGGGTAATACATGAAAACCGATATGGTTCATGAGTAAAAGTATTTAACATTTCTCCACAGGCAACCGCTGAAGCTGGCGCTGCAAGAAAATGCCATGCATGCAAACGTATTATAAATTACTTGCACATCTTCTAACCGGGATGAAAGTGAGCAAGACGGCAGGGAGAGGCTTCAGGGCACAGTCGGCAATGGAGTTCATGTCAGTATACGGCTTCGGCCTGCTTGCGGTGGTAATAACCGCCGGGCTTATCTATGCCGCACTGGGGATCTCGAGCAGCACGGTACAGAACTCCTGCCAGTTTCCAGGATATCTTACCTGCAGGGAAATTCTGGTGGGCTCAAACTCCGTTTCAGGAAATGCAGTAATAGTCATGTCCAACTCGCAGGAATATGCGATATCCAATGCGGTTGTAACTCTAAGCACTCCGGACCATGGCGTATTCACCGGTGCCTGCCAGCCGGACTTTGTGCTTTCCGGAGGATCCTTTGAATGTTCCCTTGGCGAGGCAAACAGCCTTCCATCAGGCCAGCTGCTCAGCGGTGTCGTATACCTCTCCGCAAACGTCTGTACCAGCATTACGCAGGCCGGATGCGCATCTCCCATCGCCCAGACATACGGCGGAACGTTCCAGGTACACTCCTCCATCGAGATACCTGCGCCTAAATGCTCCATAATCCTCTCCGCCGAAAATACGACCCAGATAGCAAACGGAGCCGGAGACCCGCTGGCCGCGCAGGTATCCATCCTCGGGACGAGTATCGCGGGCGCCACTGTCGCGTTCTCCTCAAACGATCCACATGTGGAATTCCAGAGCCTCTACTCCAATTCAAACTATGCAGGCAATTCCCTCTCTTCGGCT
>DAHXKV010000011.1 GCA_027366155.1 Microcaldota archaeon | reverse complement strand
GGATATCCTCACCGCGCGCTTCTGCGACATTGTAATCTTCACTGTCTTGCCTTTTGATTCTGCCTCGGCGACTGCGTCGTCTATCGTGAAGTTTCCGCCTCTTATTGACTTTAATGTGCCCTCAATGCCTTCTGGCACCATTATGTAGTGCTTTATGAGGTCTGTTTCCTGGACGTATCCAAGTATTGTGCCTTGCTTCAGGTGCATCCCCTTTTTTGCATCCTTGTCCGGTATGAAATGCCACTTCTTCTTCCTGTCAAGGGGATCTACGCTTATGCCCCTTGAGATGAATGTGCCGCTCTTCTTTTCTATGGAGCTGAGGGGCCTCTGTATCCCATCGTATATGTTACCCAGGATGCCGGGGCCAAGCTCGACTGAAAGTGGAAGGCCCGTGGACTCGACAGGTTCGCCTGGCGTTATGCCTGTTGTGTCCTCGTATACCTGTATGACTGCCTCGTCGCCTTTCAGCTGTATTATCTCTCCTATAAGGCCCGCATCGCCGACCTTTACTACGTCGTACATGCTGCTTCCAGTCATCTCCTTCGCTATAACCAGGGGTCCCGATACTCTTTTGATTATTCCCATATCAACCACTTGCGTTTTTGTTGCTTATATCTATTCCGATGGCCCGTATTATGAGCCTTCTTAGCGTGTCAGGTGCCTGCGCCTCCTTGTATCCTGGTATCTCTATGAATACAGGGAGTATGCTGCTATCCATTGTGCCGATTATCTTTCTGTCGTGTATCTCATTCCAGGATTTCGAGCCGATTATGACGAGCCCGACGTCGTCCCTTTGGAGAATGCCGCGTATCGCCTGTTCGGCCTCTGGGCCGTTCTGCGCGTCAAATGTCTCCACTATGCCTGCCAGCCTGAAGCCCAGCAGTAGCTCATTCTGGCCTATTACTGCAACTTTGTAGCTCTTCTTCATCTTCCCTTCCAACCTATCAGCCTCCCTGCTTCATCCTTCTCAAGCCCGTATGCCTTTCCGTTTATGAGCACCCTCAGCGTAGAGATTTCGTATTCCTTCATGTAGACATATGCGAGTATGGTTCCGAATGATAGTATCTTGTGGCCCAGCATGCGCATTCCTTTTGAGAGCATTGAGCCCCTGAGGCCCATCTCGATCGTTATCAGCTGCTTGTGCGGGTCCTTTTTGTAGCGCTCCAATGCAAGCGAGATGTCGAAAGTTTTGAGCTGCGAGACCATCTCGTCAACGTCCTTCGCGCCGGAGTACATTTTTTCCAATGAGGCAATGCTTATGTTGCCTTTGTCAACAAGTAGCCCCTGAATCTCGCCGAATTTCATGGAGAGCCGCTTGCCGCGCACCATGGTAAGTATGTTCCTCACATCCAGCTCCATGCGCAGCATGTAGGAGGTTTCCCTTCCCTCGCTGGAGTTCTTCAGGGCCATTGCCATGCTCCCCAGGTATAGGTAATAATCCTTGTCAAGCGCCGATACCGATTCTAGCGAGCTCCTGTTCTTCTTGTAGGCCTCTGCGGCTGCGGAGAGCATCGCCTTGTACGGAGAGTTTATCATAAGCTTGGAGAGTGTTCCTTCGACGCTTTCCTCGCGCATGGCCTCCTTGATCACAGTGGCGTTGTACATGCCCAGGTTTATCAGGTATTTTGATATTGATTCGAATGGGCGCTTCCTTGACTTCGCCTCTATTGCCAGCCTGATGTTGTAGAGGTCCCATTTGCCCACTATCGCCTGGATGGTCTTTCTGTCGTTCCCGCGTGCAAGCCTGACCAGCTTGAGGAAATTCCGTGCGAGGTTCCTGCTCAGCGCGAAATCCATCAGGTCGGACTTTATTTTCAGTCCGCCGAATTCTTCTATGTCGCTCTTGTAGTCCTTTTCGAAGAGGATGGCCACTGCCGACTGGACATCCTTTGAGGCTGCAACCTCCTCAATGGTCTTGCTGCTGAGCAGCTTTGATTTCATGGCATTGGCTCTAGCGCTGGAGTACCCGTACTGCCTTGCGCTTCCAAGACCTGCCATTCTCATCGCTTCCCCGCGCGCTTGCGAGCCTGCTTACCTGCGCCAGCATGCTTTCGTGCAGGCGTCCTGGCGCTCTCCTTTCTGGCAGCGCCGAAGAGCTGGAGTGCTGCTTCTTTCCGTATGGATTCCATACTCCCCTCGACAAGAGATTCCGGGCTTATAGTCATCCGCATGCTTCCGTCTTCGGATTCTAGGACGAATCCTTCAATCTCTGCATATCTGAGAGTGAGACCGAGCTGCGAGACCTGCTTTGAGTTCTTTTTTGAGACGATTACAACAAAATCCTGGTCTGAGGCTTCGCTGAACTGCTTTGTTCCTGCCTTTAGCATCTGCTGCATCGCTTCATCCGCGAGGATCCTCCGCACTTCGGCGGCTATCGATTCTGCCGCCTTTTCTGATGAGGCGGAGCGCGCTGCCAGCAGGACTGAGTTTGCTTCTATCTCAAGGCCTGCGTCTGATTCCTTCCTGAGTCTTGCGGCTTCCTCTTCGGCCCTGGCCCTTGACGCCTTGAGCCTCTCCGAAGCCTGGGCCTTGGCCGCCTCTATTACTGATTTGGCTTCCTTCTCGGACTCGCTTTCGATGCGCTCAGACCTGGCCTTGTAGTCAGAGAGTATCTTCTTCCTTATGCCATCTAGGGACATTCAGCTCCCTTCTTATATTAGCCCTGCAGCCAGCATTATGAGTATCGCGACCACGAAACCGAATATTAGGAGGGTTTCTGGAAGTACGTAGAAGAGAAGCGCGATTCCTGTGCTGTCCGGCTTCTCCGCTATCATTCCGAGGCCCGCTGCGCCCACTGCCGACTGCGCGATTCCTGTGCCTATTGCTCCGCCCAGTATTGCAAGGCCTGCCCCTACTGCCGCTATTGCAGTTCCTGTAGATAATGCTACTACCATTTTTTCACCATTTATTCATTCTTTAGTGTAAAGCCTCTTGTATGAGAAAGGGTTGTACTTTGTGCCTCCTCCCGAGTAGAACTTCGTGAAGAACTCTACGAAATTGAGCCTGGCGCTCTGCACCGCCCCTTCGAAGATTCCGAGTATCATATTGAGGAAGTGTAGTATGCCAAAGATTAAAAGGTATACTATGAAAAGGGGTATGCCCATGCTCAGGTTAGGCAGGAACGCCTTGTCTATCAGGAAGCCTATTATGACGCTGGCCAAGCCGAAGCCCATTACCCTGGAGTAGCTCAGCGGGTGTGTTATCAGGCTGGTGATCTCTGTTGCCTCGCCGGGGTTTGAAGCGACTATGCCAACCAGCGAGGCTATGGCGGCTATCGCGGCGTAAATGGTTACTGAAGGGCTGAACGCGCTGAAGAATGCCCCTGCCACCGCTATCGTACCGGTTATCAGCACGCTCAGCGAGAAGAGCTTGGAAAGGGCATGACGCTTGTGCCCATGGTTGTAGTTGTTGATAAACCCAAGCAGGAAGCCTGCACCGACCTGGACGAGCCCGAACAATATTGTTATTACTATCAGCGAGGTGACGTTGGAGAACCAGTCAAATCCCTTGAAGCCGGGTATCAGGTATTGGTTGAGGCCCACGCCAAGGTATTGGTTGCTCAGGATACCGAAGAATATTGCCGATATGGAAGTCAGCTGCCATATCTTCGCGGTATTGTGCACCAGCCCTTCGGGATTTGTCCTGCTCGCCACCCAGGTTACGAATATGAGCGACATGAGGCCGTAGCCCACGTCGCTTACCATGAGCCCGTAGAAGATAGGGAATGAAATTATGAAGATCCAGGTAGGGTCGATCTCGTCGCTTCTTGGCGTTGAGTAGAAGTTCATGAGGAAATCGAAGGGTTTCAGTATCTTCGGCCTGTTCAGATATGTTGGCGCAAGCTCATCCGAGTTTATCTCCTCCAGCTCATATCTGCCAGACGAGGCCGATGAGATGCTTGCCTTCGCCTGTACGAGCCTCTTTGCCGGTACCCATCCCTCTATTATGCAGGTCTCCTCAGTTTTCTTGAAGTTGGACCCTATCTCGGCCCTTGAGAGCTCTATTTCCAGCATTTCCCTCAGGTTTGCCAGTCCCGAATAATGCTTCCGGCTTATCTCGAACAGCCTTGAAGAGATCTCACTGAGCCGTTTTGCATTTGCCGCCTTTGCCGCCTTGGTCTTTTTGAGTATTTCTGAAGGCAGTCCTTTCAGGTACTCTGCCCTGAGGTCCACTTCTTTCAATTTCAGTTCCTTTACCAGGTCCTCCACTTTTTTTGAATTCTCTGCGTCCTTCGCATATGCAATGAATATTGCCGAGGTGCCTTTCTTCTGGCTGCATGTTGTAATTTCTTTCTCCATCTTGGCTTCTGAAATCCTGTTCTCGAATTCGCGAACCATTTTCGTGCTGGAGATGAATGCACGGTACTCCACCATTTCACTGTCGAAATCTCCGAACCTGACCGAGCTTCCGGAGAATGCCGCTGCACTCTCCTCTGCGTAGTTGAGCCGTTCCTGCAATTCGCCAATCCCCCTTGCCTCATCAGAAAGCGAATATACCTCCGATACGACTTTCGACGAGGAGGAGATTTTTCGACCGAGTGCATTTCCGGAAAGATGTCTCTCGCTCTCGACATGCGATGGCAGAAGGCGCTGCATTGCACCGTTAAGCCGTATAAGTGATTCTGAAAGTGCTGCGGCGGAACCAGCAGGAAGACCGTCAGGAAGCTGGAGTGCGCTCTTCCTCAAGTCTATGATAGAAAGCTTGTGCAGCGCAGCAACAACAGAGCCCTTATCCTTCTCAAGGCAGATAATCCTTATCTTACGCATTTTTTCAGAGCGCATCAAAACTATGCACCGATTATCTCACGGACAATTTTCTTTGCAGACTTATGCACCTTTTCCTTTGAAAGCGAGGCTGCTCTGGCTTTTGAGGCGCGCTTTTTCGCATCTTCGAGCGCTTGCCTGTAGCCTTTTGATATCTGTTCTTTCGTATTCTCTATCTTTTCGGCGAAAAGCTTCTTGGAATCAGCTTCGGCACGCTCCAGTATCCTCATGGCTTCATCATTGGCCTTAGCCAGCCTTGCCGATTTTGAGGATACTGCCTTCTCCAGGAGTTCCTTTGCCTCTTTCTCGGATGACTGGACGGCAGATACGGGATCTGTTTTTTCCATTGCTTCACCATTAGTAATTAGGGGATGGGTATTTTTGCCTGCTGCAGCCGGAGGGGAAACCGCTACGGAGCAGCATATGCTTCTATAATGAGATGCAAATCTTTAAATACATGTTTGAAGCGCTTAGCAGTTTCAGGCGTTAGATTGCGCGGCCGCATCCTGCCCGCGGAATGTTTATATTAAGCGATGTTCATAAATAGCCGGAGACGCACATGGATGAACAGAGCCTGCTGGCCTTGGAAGACGCGGTCCTTGAGACCCTGGCTAGCAAGCTTATAGCCATAGGCGATCCGGAGGACACTGAAAAGGAGCTAAGGCAGATAATAAAGTCCATAAGCCCTTCTATAGATGAGGATGAGATAAAGTACCTTGTCAATGAGATATCAAGGTTCTACCCGGTGGACAAGTACCTGTCAGACGAGGACATAGAAGACATAATGATAAACAACACAGAGAACATCTTTTTGTATACGAGCAGCAGGGGGGAGATTAAGGCCGATGACAAAATAGAAAGCAAGAAGGAGCTTAACACGTTTGTGAAGAAGCTCAAGATGTATGCAACAACAGACATAGCAGCAAGCAACATATTCGACGTCCACCTGCCCAATGGTTCACGGGCCAATGTGGTTCAGTCGCCGCTTGGTGCCGACATAACCATAAGGAATTATAGAAAGCACGCAATGAGCATAATAGAGCTAATCAATAGGGAGGAGTTGAGTTACAACCTTGCCGGCAGGCTCTGGCTTTACTCCGAAGGGCTGGGCACAAGGCCTGCAAACCTCCTGATAGGCGGGCTTCCTGCTGCAGGAAAAACTACGCTGCTCAATGCGATGTTCAGCTTTTTCAGGCCTGAAGAAAGAATTGTGGTAATAGAAGACACATATGAACTGAACACAGAGACCCAGGATAACTGCGTCAGGCTGGAAACCGGACCTGACCTTACCATAAGGGATCTAGTCCAGAACTCGTTGAGGATGAGGCCAGACAGGATAGTCATAGGCGAGGTGCGCGGAGAGGAGGCAAAGGATATGATGACCTCGATGAACATAGGCAGGATCTCGATGAGCACCATACACGCAAGCAGCGCAAGGGACATCGTCACAAGACTGCAGCACACGCCGATGAACATCGAGAAGGATGTCATACCGCTCATAGACGCGATGGTGGTTATAACCCAGTCCAGAGAGGAGGGCAAGGTAAGAAGGAGGGTCTCCCAGGTCTCCGAGGTTGCGGGGATAGAGACGCAGGTCCTGCTCTCCGATCTTTACTCGTTCAATTACAAGACGCTCAGCAGCTCCGAGATATTCCCAAGCGTGACGTACAGGGACCTGCTCTCGCGGCTTACGGGCCTCCCTCCAAGCGAGATAGTGATGGAGGAGCAGAGGCGCGGCAGGATACTGGAAAAGCTGAATAGCCTAGGGCTGCGTGACCTGAAATCGATAAACGAGTTCTGCAAGGACTACTACGACGATGCAGAGGCCGCAGTTAAGCGCATAGGTCTCCAATACTGAGGAAGAAGATGGGGGGAAGGACTAAGGTTAAAAATGCGGAAGACGCAGGATTAGCAGACGTGCCTGAAGGCCAGGAATGGCGTGAGCTCGGCGAAGGGGAGTTGCCCATATTCGGCTCATTCGAGGACGCGCTAAAGGCAATGGAATACCATCCGGAAACGCTGGAGATGCAATTTCGGTGGTTCAGCAGGGCCAAGTCGGAGGTCTCGCAGGCACCTAGGGAAAACGGACCTGAGGCTGCCGTGATAAAGTCGGCTGTTCCGTTGGAGGATTCAAAGGTAAGGCTGGTGGATGTCAGCAAGGAAGCGGTCGCCGTTCCTGCAGATTCCAGGTTCAAGCCGGTCGGGCTTGCGCTTGAGATGGGTGGAAGGCAGCTAGAACTTATGATAGTCAGGGCACCAGAGGGCATAGGCATAAGCACCGGGTTTTTGGTGATCGACCCGAAATCCATTGATTTTTCAAAAAGAAAAGGGTATGCAGGCCTGCATGAGGGAAGGCCGTTGCATATAAGCGAAGACAGTGAGAGATCGCAGAGTAGGTTCGGAGTAGACGATCACCTTAAAGGATCATCCGCCGAGGTGCTCCTTGTTGGGGGAGCGATAATAATATCCGGCATCAAGGGAAAGGAGGGTTCTGCGCCGTTTGCAACTGTCGAGAAAAGGCTCCATGAGAATATTTCAGAGAACGTGCGCGTGCTGCACGGCTCGTCCACTGCAATATCTGCACTGCAAGTACCAATAAACATATACATGGGGGGATTCCACTGCCAGATAGTGAGGGCACCGCCGGGATCTAATGTGCCTTACCTGCTCAGGGATCCTGCAAACCCCGAAGTCTTCAAGGGCATACGGCCAGGGGAGAAGATAGAGGCGGGAAGAAGGGGGGTTGTCGGAAGGAGGTTTGGCTTTCCAGACAGCGTATCAGATAAACACCTGGAAATAGAATTTTCCGAAGGCATGTTTAAGTTCAATGACGTATCTACCAATGGAACGATACTCGTTGCAAGAAGGGTAAACACTGAATAACAGTAAGAACTGAGGTTACCGGCGCGAAAGGTATGCAGATAAACTTCTGAAACACCTGCCCCTTGCCGAATTTTTGTTCTTTTCTCTGATGCCCATCTCGGCAAAAGTCTTCGAGGATCCTCTAGGGATAAATATGGAATCGAAGCCAAAGCCATTTTTGCCATGGAGCCCGCCGGCTATGCGCCCATTCACAGTGGCGGTGATTATCCTGGTTTTGGTGCCGTCAGTGAATCCAAGAGAAGTACTTACATGGGCCCTGTTGGTGCCGTAAACAGAGGTTATTTTCATTATTCCCTCAAGGCCTATTGCCTCCACCATCGGCTTTATTAGCGCTCCGGGAAAGCCGTTTATTGCATCAAGAGAGAGTCCTGTGTCTTCTACGATGACAGGTGCGCCTATCTTGGCGTATGCGCTTTCCAGTTTAGTCTTGGCAACCTTGGATGTATCGCACGACTGGACTTCTGAGAGTTCAAGATTTGCCATGCGCAGCCTGATTGCAGAAGACAGAACGGCTTTCGCTTCGGCAAACTTGCCTTTGTTAGATGTTGCAAAAAATAATTCCATGCATTCAATAAGGTATAAATTAAGAAGTAATTTATCCTTTATCGCGTGTGGATGTGTCATTGAACGGAATCATTGAGAAAGCAGTTGCAGGCAGGTGGATAGCCGGTGAGAGCATAGATGATGCAATATCCCGTGCCGTGAAGCTGAATGGCATTAATTTGTCTGCGATAATAAATTACCTGGGGGAAGACATAACCGATAGGAAAGAAATCAGCGAAACAGTCGATATCTACTCGAGAGTGATGGACAAGATTTCAGAGGCAGGATTGAATGCTTCAATAGCAGTAAAACCTACACAGCTCGGGCTTTCAATAGGACTGGACCATGCAACAAGGAACTATCGCTTATTGCTTAGGAAAGCGGCAGAAAGGAAGATATTTGTCTGGCTTGACATGGAAAGCCATGGATTCCTAGAAGATACTGTAAGGATGTATCTGGGTGCAGCAGGATCAGGAAATGCAGGAATTTGCATCCAATCTTACCTTAGGGAGAGCCTTGATGAGGTCAAGTTTTTAGTAGGGAAAAAGGCCACAATACGGCTAGTCAAGGGAGCTTACAGGGAAGATGCGATGATTGCGTATAAGAGCAGGGAGGAGATTTCATCAAGCTACAGGAGGATATTGGATTATCTCTTTCTGCATTCCCAGAGATTCATGATAGCCACGCATGACAGAGGCATAATAGAGTACGCAAGGAGCAAGAAGAGAAGGAGGCTGCAGGCTGTTAGCTTTGGGATGCTTAACGGGATAATGAACAGGTATGCCGTTGGCCTTGCAGCTGAAGGCGAGAACGTTTCGGTATATCTTCCTTTCGGCGGAGAATGGGTCTCTTACGGGTACAGGAGACTGAGGGAGTTCAAGAACTCTGTTCTTTTGGCACGATCCCTTTTTGAGCCGCAGAGTTGATCAGATGCTAAATTATTACAGGGACTTTAAGAGTGTTTACGCCGCGACTCCCAGTGGAAACATGCACTATCTGCACCATCCAGGTAAATCCAGAGGCATTATATTCATACACGGGCTTGGAGCAAGCACGATGACATGGATACGCCTGATGGGCCAGATGCCTGAGGACGCGGACGTTTATCTCGTAGACCTGATAGGCCATGGCAGATCAGATGCGCCTGAGCTGGATTATTCAGCCGGCGTGCAGAAAATGGCAATAGAGGCATTAGCAAGGGAAAGTGAGATCGAGGCTCCGTTCTTGTTCGGGCACTCATATGGAGGATGGATTGCCTCTTTGTTTGCTTTAAATAACCAGGTTTCTGGAATTGTGCTCGAAGACGCAGCTGGCCTCAGGGAATTCTACAATGAAATGAAAATTGACGAGGATAGGGAATCTTACAAGAGCGACATGATAAGGAAAGCCGAGGAGCTTGATGCAAACCCGCACGTTGTGCGTTCCATCCTTAATGATGAAGCATATGAGGACGCATTGGATGCTGCAACGCTTGGCAAGATAAAGGCACCAACACTGATAATATGGGGGGAAAATGATAATGTCGTTAGTTTGAGGTATGGGAGGATGTTCTACGAGAATATCAAGGGAAGCAGGCTTGAAGTAATAAGAGGAGCGAAGCATACCCCACATTACACCAATCCTGGAGAGGTAGGATCGCTTCTTGCGAATTTTCTATACCACTGAAGATCATGGTGCAGTGTATCGGTAAGTCCAGGAGGTAGTGAACAGGACATTGTATGGAACGCCGTTGTTCTGGTTTCCGGAATAGTCGTTGGCATTTCCGTTGAGCGGCCACCATGCAACGAGGTTGCTCAGGTCTATTGGCGCACCGCCGATGCCTTCATCGTAAAGCGCGGTAACCTCCCCAGGGGAAAGCGAGGTGTTGTAGACCTGGATGTTTGAGACATAGCCCTGATAGTACCATGGGTACATATAACCCTGGTAATATCCGATATTTGAATAAAGAAGGCTTGTGTTGAGCGGCTCGTTTAGCGAGAGTGGAACCGGCTCTTCCTGATTATCTATATAGAGTGTGACGTCTGGTGAGTTGTATGAATAGGTATAGCCTATGAAATGCCAGCTGCCGTAGAGGATTGCGACGGTGTTTGTAGCGTAGGCATCATTTGCAAATCCGTCGAAGTACACCAGTCCCTGATCAATGCCCAGCTGCGACATTCCATCCTGGTTTGGTTTGTATGGAGTCCCGTAGGAAAATACCATTGAATAAGAGCTAGTTGGATTAGGACCGGTGTAATTACCGTCGAAATAAACCCACGCGAATACTGAACGGGAAGACGCACCGACCGGGAGGCCTGACTGCCCAGTGGAGATTGAGCCGAAGCGCAGACTGTTGAAGCTTGCGACATACTGCGGGAGCTCGTTGTTGCAGGTACCTGCGAGGCTCTCAAAGGCAATTGTTCCGGGGCCCTCCGGTCTGTAAACCTGGCAGCTTCCAGGGCCGACTTTTGGCGCCAGCGCAGATGAGTTAAAAAAGCCCAATTCAAACAAAGCCCCAAGCACAACCGCGATAATGAGTATTGCCCAGCCGTAGGTCATCAGGTATTCCATTGCAGATTGGGCCTTTGTTTCTGCCATAATATTACTAGTTGAGATAAGTTTATAAAGTGGAAATGCGCTGTGTCCAGATTTGAAAAGTCTGTATCTGAATTGAGGCCTTCCCGTTAGGACTGATGACTGGCGTTACGGAGGGTCATTTACAATTCACGCAGTATCTGCAAATACCCGCCATGTTCTTTTGTTTGGGCTCTTCTGACAGAGACTCTGCAGGTTATTTAAACGTAAACTGCCATTCTCAATCATGCCTATCACGTTTGAAAAGCAGATATATGACAATGTGCACGGATACATAGGACTGACTTCTGAAGAGCTGAGGATAATCGACTCGCCGATTTTCCAGAGGCTACGATACATAAAGCAGCTTGGCCCTGCCTTCCTCGTCTATCCTGGCGCAGTGCACACCAGGTTTGAGCACAGCCTTGGCACAATGTTCATGATGGATATGTTCTTGAAAGATGGGGTACGGGAAGAGATAGACGCAGAGATGGTGCAGAAACTGAGGTTCGTGGGGCTCCTGCACGATATTGGGCATTATCCATTCTCCCATACCTTCGAAAGCACCATACAGGAGAGATTTGGAGGAAAGAGCCATGAGAAACTGGGCACTGAGATAATAAAGAGGTACCTGAAGGACGAGCTGGAAAACTATAATCCGGAGGAGATAACAAAACTTATTGTAGGGAAGGGAAGCCACGAGTTTGGCATGCTGATATCGTCATCGCTTGATGCGGACAGGGCAGATTACATGCTCAGGGACTCGTATAACTCCGGAGTGTCTTACGGCAGGGTAAACATAGACAGCATACTAAGGACTGCAACATTTGAGAGTGACAAGATAATATTTGAGCGCGACGATGGCCCGGTGGAGAGCTTCGTGATAGGGAGGTATCACTTATACAAGGCGCTTGTATACAATAAGACAGTTGCAGGCTTCAATATCCTTCTTGACAGGATTTACACAAGCCTCGTTGAAGAGGGCTTTGTCGCAGATCCGACAGGACTACTTTCCGAAGAAGCGCTTATTGCAGGTTACGTCGATGATGCAATACTCGAGGCTTCTAGGAAATATGCGGTTTCAGGGAAGAATCCAGAAGTTAGAAAAATGGCAACCATGTTTCTTTCGAGAAGGCCGCTCGAACTCGCCTACGCGGAACCCGAAACACTGGAGGCAAAGAAGCTTAAAAAGCAGAAGTCGTACGTGGAATCCTTGATTGATGACCAGGAAGCCAGAAGAGAACTGGCGAAGAAGGCTGGCATCGAGGAGGAGTGGATCCTTCCTGCAAGGATGAAGCCATTGGAGTTCATAAAGGAAGAGGAAGAGATATACATCAGGAAAGGAGGGCTTGTGCCGGTAAGCAAAGGAGGCTCTCCCATGATGAAGATGGTTCTTGGAAAGGTGCTGCGCTCTTCGAGGATTTACACTAAGAAGGGTTACGGGAAAAGGGTCAGAGATGCATTGTAGGGATTTTACATGGATTCGAAAAAAGCAACAAAGGAGTTTGAAACTGTTCTTGCAAATGCGTTGAAAGAAGCCTACCCGGACATCCGACGCGAGAAGGAGGAGATTCACGTATCAGTGAGCGTGCCAAGAGCAGAGTATGGTGATCTCAGCTCCTCGCTTCCGCTAGGCCTCGCAAGGAAGCTGAAGACGAACCCAGGACAGATAGCAGAGGCACTTTCTAAAGCGATTTCTGAAGGAAGCCTCCTGCAGAAGAGCGGTATCATAGGAAAAATCTCGGCGGAAGGAGGCTACCTTAATGCATGGATCGACGAGAAGAAATACTCAGAAAGAGTCCTGAAGGAGGTAATCACTAAGGGACAGTCTTATGGAAATTCTGACGAAGGCCAGAACATTCGCATGATTGTGGAGTTTCCTAGTGTTAATCCCAACAAGCCATGGCATATAGGCCATCTCAGGAATGCGCTGCTTGGAGATTCAATTTCAAACATATTCAAGGCTGGTGCGTTTCTTGTGGAAAAGATAGACTACATAGACGACCTGGGCCTCCAAATGGCCGAGATACTCTGGGGCATGGGGATTGACGAGTCCGGCAAAGACGTTAAATACGACAGGTTCCTTGGCGAGGAATATGTAAAGGCGAACAAGAAGATAAAAGAGGCCGGGGCAGAAGCCACACGCGCAAGGCGGATCGCAGAGAGGAGCGTAATGGCGCAGTACGAAACCGCATTCTCCTATGGGATATACCACGATGTGATGATATGGGAGAGCGATATCATCAGGAACAGGCTTGTTGAAAGGACAATGGAACTCCTGAGGGAGCAGGGAATAAGCCAGGAGCCGAAGAAAGGCAAATACGCGGGATGCGTGGTGATAGAAACCGAGGAGAAAGACGTGAAGGAGGGAGAGGAGAAAGTGAAGGTGTTCATTAGAAGCAACGGGGTTGCGACGTACATAGCGAAAGACCTTGCCTTTCATATGTGGAAGTTGGGATTAATAGGCACGGATTTCCTCTACCGGTCCTTTGTCTTGCAGCCAAACGGCCAGACGGTATTCACAACCTCCAAGACAGGGGAGCCGATAGATTTCGGGAATGCCAATTTCTCGATTAACATAATAGGTTCTGCACAACAGTATCCCCAGAAAGTCCTGAAGGAGGTCCTAGATGCGGTAGGAAAAAACGGATACAGAGTCATACACGTGCCATATGGGGAGGTAAGCCTGAAGGAAGGCAGCCTCAGCGGAAGAAAAGGAGGATGGTTGGGTGAGGAGAGGGATTACACTGCTGATGACCTTTTAAAGGAGATGAAGCTGAAGACAATGGAAAAAGCGAATGAGGCCGGCAAGAATGCGGATGGAAACGGAGGCGAAGTTCAAGAAAAGCTTGCACTTGCCGCAATAAAATTCGAGTTTCTCCGGATGGATCCTGCAAAGAAGATTGTCTTTGAGTGGGAGAGAGCATTGGACTTGAGCTCAAACAGCGGGCCTTATTGCATGTACATGTACGCAAGATGCTCCAGGATCCTTGAGAAGACAGGCATCGTAGTGGAATCGGCGATAGGAATTGGGAAGCACGCTAAGAGGGACATAGGATTCGAGCTTGTCAAAGAGTTATCTAGAGCAGAGGAGGTAGTAAGCAAGGCCAGGAAAGAGTACAGGCCCGATATAATCGCCGAATATGTGCTCAGGGTCTCGCAGCTTTTTGGAAAGTTCTACGAAAGCGTGCCGGTCTTGAATGCCGAGGAAGACAGGAAGCTTCGCGTAGCAACCGTCTTTGCAACAAGACAAGTAATATATAACATGCTGGGCTTATTAGGTATAAAGACATTGGAGAAAATGTAGCATCACAATGGGTCCGTAGCTCAGCTTGGACAGAGCGATTCCGTCCTAAGGAGAAGGCCGCGGGTTCAAAAAAAGCTTTTGGACAACCAATCGCATTGAAAATCCCGCCGGACCCGTTTGATGCTGCAAGTGGTGAGAGAGATGGTTACGCAGAAAAAGCAGATAAAGGAGCCGAGTGTTGTGATAAAACCGATAGGCCCTGCGGGCGGCCTTGATTACATACATCTTGCACTTGCGGCGCTCGTAGGCCTCCTTGTCCTGATAATACTTATAATTTCGTATGGAAAGACGCCGATGATACAACCGCTGCAGGCTAACAGCAGCGCGCTGGCAGGCAACTCGCCAAGGCTTAACTGCACCTACGGATACCTCAATGGAAAATGCATAGCGCCAGAAAGCAACGCATCCCAGATAAAGTCCAGTGCTGAGAGATTTTTGGCAAGCTATAATTACATAAACAGCTCCCTCTCTTTGCTGCCGTACATATCCAACGTGACCGGAATGAAAGAAAATTACATCCCTTATGCAGACGAGTGGTATGTCTCAGTACCTGCTAAAAACCCCGTTTCCAATGCCACATTTACCTTTGCGATGCTGGTCAACGATACCGACAATTCAAAGATCGTCCCGCTAATACAGACAGTTGCGCCTGCGAAAACAGGCAGCAATTACGTTGTTGCAAGCGGCGTCGTGCAGATAGCAGGCCAGCCAGAATGCAGGATCTCCTCTCCGTTGCAGGCTTACTGGTTTGTAGATCCCTACGCTTCAGGCAGCATGTTAAGTTTCTCGGACATGCTTGCACTCGACAAGGAATATGGCAACCGAATCAACTCCACGGTAAAAATATTATATACGCAGGCCTCCCAGAGAATTTCCTCAGAGCATGGTACGAATGACACACTTGCATTGGGAAGCTACCTTTTCTGCGCATCGGCCCAGCCAGAATTTGGGAACTTCCTCCGGAGACTCAGCCAGAATTACACCGGCGCATACGTATCAGGCTATTCGCTGTATGAGATGGCGTTGGGTTCCGGAATAAACATGAGCGCTATGGGCAACTGCCTTTCCACTGCCAGTGAGGCAATAAGCAGGCAGGGGCTCCTTGCGCAATACTATAACATCACCTCTTCGCCTTCGGTGGTTACCGACTGCAGATACCTTTCAATACCGCAGACGGAGAATAAGACCATAAGGTATGCAAATTCCAGCATTGTGTGAAGATGCCATATTTGATAGTGGGGATAGACACCGGAAAGACATCTGCAATCGCGTGCATAGGGCTGAACGGAAAACCAATGAAGGTCAAGGCACGCATCTTCGCAGAGCAACGATGGTATGTCGATGAGATTTCTGGGGCAGGGATACCGATAGTCATCGCCAGTGATAAGAAAAATGGCAGCGAGACCGTTGTGAAGCTGGCAAGCGCTTTTGATGCCGAGCTTTATACACCCGACGAGGATATAAGCGTAGCGAAGAAGAAGGAGATAGCAAGGAAGTATGGGATACGTAACGTGCACGAGAGGGATGCGCTTTCTGCGGCACTCTCTGCATACAATAAACATGCGTCCAAGCTAAACCAGGCAGCCAGGCTGGCAGGAGATGCTAGTGAGGATGAGAAGGACAGAATAAAGGCTCTTGTGATAAAGAAGCATTCTGTAAACGAGGCAATGACTGGAAAGAGTGCAAGGCGGTTCGTCCGGTGATTCCTTTTTATGCCTACAGGAATGGGCAGGGGCCGAAGAGTGCTAAGAATAGAGTGCATCACACTCTATACTTAGGAAAACAACAATCCCCAGTTTGTTCAGATCTGCTCGATGGCAGTTTCGGCGCTTCCGACCATGACTGATTCTGCATTTGCGGTTATCGGGGCGTATTCGCCAGTTGCTGCGCCTGCCATATAAGTAGGAGCCGGTGCAGCAGGCATTGATGAGGGTTGGGGTTGGACCGAGTGCATATCTGGTTGCATTCCTGCCTGAAGCGGGGCAATGCCTTCATCGCCCAGGCTTTCGGTGCGCTGCCTTTGTGAAGGCGAGCCAGATGAAGTGGAACCTCCTTGCGAGGAAGATGCGGAAGAGCCTGCTCCTTCGCCTTCTTCCCTTCTCCTTCTTCCCATCCCGAAGTAGGCGCCTGCGGCGGCTATTGCGATCGCTATGCCGACAAGCAGCGCTATCAATGCAGGAGAGATGTTTGCCTTCTTTGAGAAGGACGAGCTCAGGTTGGCTATCCTGTAGGAGTATGCTATCGAATTTGCAGAGAAGTTTGCATTTCCTGAA
>DAHXKV010000003.1 GCA_027366155.1 Microcaldota archaeon | reverse complement strand
CACCCATACGTCATCAGGTATTCCATCGCGGACTGCGCCTTTGCGCCTTCCCGCCCTACTCTTTCCATGCATTATTATTCCTGCCATCTTTATTTATAGTTTGCGGGGTCTTTTTTTAAGCGGGCAGTTTTTCTGCCAGCGGTATCTCAAATGCTAGGCGTGGTTGCCATTGTGCTTCTCACACTTGCGGCAGCGCTTGCTGCGGCGTTTGCCCAATACCTCTTCAAGCGCTCGCTAAAGGCATTCAGGCTGAACCTAAAAGGGATAATCTTGCTCGCCTCAAACAGGGGAGTCATCCTCGGAGGCCTAATCTCCCTTGCAAGCCTTGCAGTCTACCTACTCGCGCTGGGCTCGGGCCAGCTGACGTTCGTCTATCCGACATTCGCAAGCACCTTTGTCTTCGTGCTGCTCATTTCGCACTTCGCACTCAAGGAAAAGGTGACACGGGCACGGGCCCTCGGAATAATACTCATAATCGCAGGGATAGCGATAGTTGCATTGACATACGGTTAGAAAATGGAAATGAATAAAAGCGAGATGCTTGTGATACTTCTCATTAGCGCAGCGCTTGCCGCCTCGGGGCAGGTCCTGTTCAAACTGGGCCTCCTGGGATCCCATCTTTACCTTGCCATGGGACTGGCAAGCTACCTCACATCAACGCTTGCGTACCTTTATGTGCTGAGCAAGGCGCACCTCAGCTGGGTCTACGGCGTAAGCGGGCTGAGTTACCTTTTCGCAGGCTTTCTTGCCGCCATTCTTATACCCGGCGAGCAGCTCTCACCGCTCAGGTGGCTCGGCATAGGCATAATTGCAATCGGCGCCGCAGTTGTGGGTTCAAGCTGAGCACGCCAGGCACGGCCGGAGCCATTGCAATATTCTGTGTGCGCGGCTTTGTGGCGAACAAGTGGGACAGAATCGCGCCAAGAGAAAGGTATATAAATCTGATGTACTAATCGTAATGTTGCGTTTAGAGTAATCTAATTATTTTCCCCACCCTCTAAACGCTTTAATCGTAAAACACCGAGCCGCAGGCATATTGTCTGGGCTGTCTCTTGTCATCTTGGTAAACAATGTCTGCAATCAGTATAAAAATACATGTATCTATATTTTATCTCCTAAAGAGATACGATGAAGCGATTCACAACTACTGACGAAATAAAGATACCCGAAAAGATGATAGACCGGGTGATAGGGCAGGAGAGGGCGGTAGAGATAACCAGAAAAGCCGCAATCCAGCACAGGCACGTGTTCTTAATAGGGGAACCTGGCACTGGCAAGACGATGCTTGCCCAGGGGATGGCAGAACTCCTCTCAAATACCGACATGGAGGACGTCCTTGTATACAAAAATACCAACGACGAGAACAGGCCGACGGTCAAGGTGTTAAGGACGTACCCTGAGAAAATAGACTACTCGAAACCGCTTCCGGACGGTCAGGGCAGGCAGACAGTCCAGAAGGAGAAGATGAAGAATGTGATGGATGCGGGCAAGGGCCGCAGCATCCTGATACCCGTAGTAATAATATTAGTGGTGGCCCTCTTTGCTGCATCAATGTTAAACATATTCCACGGCTATGAGCTGATAGTAATCGCGGCGCTCATAATGGGCATATTCTTCTTTGGCTCCATAATCATGTTTGTCGGCGGGGTAAGGAGGGCAGGAGGAATCCTTCCGGGGATGTTCGAGACGAACGAGCCTAAGCTCATTGTAGACAACACGGGCATGGCGCACGCACCTTTCGTTGACGGAACAGGCTCAAAGGCAGGTGCCCTCTTCGGTGACGTCCGCCACGACCCCCTCCAATCAGGCGGTCTCGGCACGCCGCCGCACCTCAGAGTAGAGAGCGGGGCAATACACCGGGCAAACAAGGGCGTGCTCTTCATAGACGAGATAGCCGACATAGAGCCGAAATCGCAGCAGGAGCTGCTCACGGCCATGCAGGAGAAAAAATATTCAATAACTGGGCAGAGCGAGATGAGTTCAGGGGCGCTTGTCAGAACAGAGAGCGTGCCCTGTGACTTCCTGCTGGTAGCCGCGGGAAACCTGCCTGACGTGCAGAAAATGCATCCGGCGCTGAGGTCCAGGATACGCGGATATGGTTACGAAGTATACATGGAGTCATCAATGCCTGACACCGAGCAGAACCGCGAAAAGATAATCCGGTTCATAGCACAGGAGGTGAAGAAAGACGGTAAGATACCTCCCTTCAGCTATGATGCGTGCATTGCCATTATAGAAGAGGCAAAGCGTAGGAGTGGCAGGAAAAACAGGCTGACGCTGGTCATGCGTGACCTCGGAGGGCTAATACGCGCAGCAGGAGACATAGCTGCAGAGCACAAGAGAAAAGCAGTTACCGCTGAAGACGTCTCAGGGGCAATGACGCTTGCAAGGCCGATAGAAATGCAGTATGTGGCCCAGATGCTTGAATACAGGAAAGACTACAAAATATTCAGGACAAAGGGATATGCCATAGGGAGAGTAAACGGCCTTGCCGTTGTCGGTTCCTCCTATCTCTCGGCAGGAATTGTGCTGCCCATTGTTGCGGAAGTCACTCCAGCAAGCTCCAGGACCGAGGGCAAACTCATAGCTACAGGAAAGCTGGGCTCTATCGCCAAGGAGGCTGTGAAAAACATAAACGCGATAATAAAGAAGCACATGAAGCGCGACATGGCAAGCTATGACGTCCATGTCCAGTTCCTCCAGACGTATGAGGGCGTCGAGGGCGACAGCGCAAGCATCTCTGTCGCTGTTTCTGTCATCTCTGCCCTCGAGGGCATACCTGTAGACCAGGAGATAGCAATGACCGGTTCACTCTCGGTCAGAGGCGAGGTCCTTCCGGTAGGCGGCATAACGAACAAGATACTCGCAGCAATAGAGGCAGGAATGAAAATAGTCATCATACCTAAAAGCAATGCACAGGACATAAACATAGACAAGAAAGTACTCAGCAAGGTAAAGGTCATTCCTGCAGACAACATAGCCGAGGTTCTTGAGGCCGCCCTAAAGAAAAGCCCAAGGCGCGACGCGATGGTAGCCAACCTCAGGAAGTACATAACCAGCGACTCTAAGGAGAAGGCCCCTCTTCTGGTCAGCGTAAACGGGGTTCAGGAGGACGAATGATTACGGGGTGTAGATATGCCTTCCGATGAAACGCCAGACGCAAAAATAGAGAAGCTTGGGAAAAGCATAGTCATGGAGATAAAGAAGGGAGAGAACCCCAGCTTTACCACTTCTGTCCGTACAAGGTCCAACATATTCTACGACAAGAAAAAGGGCTACCTGAAGCTCGGCGACGCGCAGGAGGAAAGGAATTTCCTGAATGTAGCGCAGTCCAAGCGTTTCATGCAGACCATAGCCATCTCTGCAAAATGCCATAAATTCGTCAGGGAGAAGCTACATACGACCATCAGGGGGCTCTTCTACCAGCTGAAGTTCTCCCTGGGCGAGGACATAGACGAGAACGTCTTCAGCGAGCAGTCCGAATCCAACCCGCTGATAGAAGACCTGGAAGTCTCACTGGGGCTGAAGAGGGAAGACCTAAACCTAAATGCAAACAGGAAGGGGGTGCTTGCAGGCAACATGAAAATCCTTGACACGTTCGGCAACGAGAAGATCGAGATAGACTGCACAAAGCAGGGACGGAGCGGTTGGGCAATACCCAGCGATGTTGATAACGACATAGAGTTCGTAAACGTCAAGGCAAAGTACGTGATTGTGGTGGAGAAGGACGCTCTCTGGCAGAGGCTAAACGAGGACCTCTTCTGGAAGAAGGAGAACTGCATTCTGATAACCCCGCAGGGGCAGGCGGCGCGCGGAACGAGACGGCTCATAAAGAAGCTTTCGGACCAGGGGCTCCCTGTCTATGTTTTCACCGACTCAGACGCATGGGGGTGGTACATCTACTGGACCATAAAGACAGGCAGCATAAACCTTGCCTACATAGGGGAGGACGTCGCAACGCCCAACGCCAGATTCCTAGGCGTCACGATGTCAGACCTGGACAGCTACGAGTTCCTAAACAAGCTTACGATAAATGCCTCCGAAGTCGACATTAAGCGCGCTCAGGAGATGCTGAGCTACGAATGGATAAACAAGTACAAGGAATGGAAAGACGAGCTTGAGCGCATGATCAAGACCAAGAAAAAGCTTGAGCAGGATGCGCTCCAGGGCCCCAGGCTTACCTTCGTCGGCGACTACATAAAGGAGAAGATAGCAAAAAAGGCCTACCTTCCGTGACCCCGGGCAAACAAATAAATATGTGCACAAATCGTATATTTGCCTAGGGGCTGGCATGGGCTATATGCTGACTAAAGAGAAAATAACTGACGCAGCAAGAGCCCTGCGCGATACCTCCACCGGATTCCTGCTTGACAAATTTGTCTGCAGCGCATACAACGCCCAGTTTTCCCAAGAGCTGCCCCTATCGGCAAAACAACATCTGAGGGATCTTTTTATTGAAAATTTCAGGCGGGAGGCGAAACTCAGGAACCCATCCGAGGCGGGCAATGCAGAAACGATATTCACGGGCAGGATAATAGCCCCAATCATGTCCGGAGGATACTGGTACGCATCCAAGATATTCGGGCAGATGGAATTGACTGGTTTATCGCCTGATGTTGTCTTTCCCGGATACTGGAGCAGCACTCGCAAAATCCACGGGGGCTTTGTAAATCCAGATTTAAGGCTTGCTGAAGACAGGCTTTATCTTACTGACGCGGACATGGAGACTCTGCGCAGGCATACCACCCCGAGGATTCTTCTCGTAGACAATGTTATCGAGACTGGGAAGACAATCCTCGGCGTAGCCGAATCATTGAATAAGATGGGCATCAAAGACATACTCTGCTATGTCATCGAGGACAGGCGAAAAGGCCTTTCCGAGACCAATTTCTGCAGTGTACTCGGCATAGAAGGAGGGCTTATACGGCACATCAAGAATCTCTATGGGAACTGAGTTTACGGTGAGAATATCTCTATTGAAAAAAAGAACAGGTGCCAATGGTCCCTCGCTGATCCTCTCTATGTAAAGTATCATGACGAGGAATGGGGAGTGCCGGTCCATGACGACAGGAAGATATTCGAGTTTCTTCTCCTCGAGACCATGCAGGCGGGCCTCAGCTGGCTCACAATACTGCGGAAGCGTGAAAGCTTTAGGCAGGCCTTCGACAACTTTGACCCTGAGGCCATTGCCAACTACGATCCCGGAAAAAAGGAGCTGCTTATGGGCAACAGCGGCATAGTGCGCAACTGGCTGAAAATAGAAGCTGCAACAAACAATGCCAAGCGATATCTGGAAGTGCAAGAGGAGTTCGGCACCTTCGACTCGTACGTCTGGGGGCTTTTTGGAGGCAAGGCAAAGAAGAATAAGTGGGCTTCGGTATCGCAGATACCGCCAAAAAGCGGAGATTCTGACATGCTGAGCATCGAGCTCAAGTCCCGTGGGTTCAAGTTTGTCGGTTCGACCATCTGTTATTCCCATATGCAGGCTTCAGGGCTTGTGAACGACCACGTTACCTCCTGTTTCAGGTACTCGCAGGTCTGATTTAGGAGTCACCAACGTTTATCCTCGTCTCTGAGCAGTTTCCCGAGTTTCCAGACTCCCTCCACGCCCAATATCCCCGCAACTGCTACAGGGTCAACTGCCATGTTTTGCGCAAGTATGCCGCCTGCCTCGTTGTATCCATTGGAGATCTGCATGTATTTCTCCTTATCCTCCTGCGCAGCACAGTTCCTGCTAACCATTGCAAACGCCGTGGCCGCTTCGGTATATTCCTTTACTGCCTGAAACCTTTCTCCTCGCAGGAGGCATTCAAACCCTTTCCTGGCCGATTCTTCCGCGGTTTTTAGTTGCACATTTACCACCTTTGATGCCCAATTAGTATCTAACCTTTTTACATTCATGCTCTCACAAACCAATACAAAAGCTAACACGTTCACTTCAGGAGCGCCAGGCCTGCCAGGAATGATTCCATTTGTATCCTGTCATTCGCACCCTCGACTATCCTGAAATTGCACTCGCCAATGCTGCTTATCAGCGCAAGCTTCTTCCTGCTCTCGATCTCAAGGCCTAAGCCCTCTCTGTAGCACTGGAGAAGTATGTCCTCGCCGCTCATCCCATGCACCAGAATAAGGGAACTGAGCTCGTTTCTCGCCTTCTCGAAATCGCCGGAGAGCGCAAACCTGAGCATTGCCGTTATCTCCTTGGGCCGCGCCCTTGCCGCTATCTCGTAGATCGCGCTCTCGTCAAGCTCCTTTGCGGATACTGCAGCGCTCTGCATGGTGTTCGTGAGCTTGCGCAAGTCCCCTTCGCTCACGTAAAGAAGCGCCTCCTTGGCTTTTGGAGAAAGGCTGAGCTTTTCCTCCCCGGCTATCCTCTCGGTGTAGGCAAGCATGTCCTCTTCCTTAAGGGGCTTGAACCTGAAGACCACGCACCTGCTCTGTATCGGGTCTATTATCTTGCTGGAGTAATTTGCACTGAGTATGAATCTTGTGCCTGCAGAATACTTCTCCATCGTCCTCCTCAAGGCGTGCTGCGCCTCGGGGGTCAGCGCATCGGCCTCGTCAAGGAAGACTATCTTTATCGTGTTGCTCTCCATCGATATTGTCCTTGCAAACTCCTTGACCCTTCCCCTGACTACATCTATTCCTCTCGAATCGCTCGCATTGAGCTCAAGGAAGGACTCATTTATTCTCTCTCCGTATAGCTCGCGTGCCATTGCCATGGCGCACGTAGTCTTTCCCACGCCGGCAGGCCCTGCAAAGATCATGCTTGGGAAATTGCGCATCTTAACGAAATCCTTGAGCTTTGCCACTATCGCAGTCTGCCCTATTACCTGATCGAGTACCCTGGGTCTGTACTTCTCTGCCCATGAGGTATCTACTATGCTCACAGAATCCAGTTTATATCTCAGGCAAAGGCTTTATTTGTTGCCTTGAAAACGAAGCTGTGGCGGATTCCTGCACTAGTAAATCGGACTCTCCAGCTGTGCTAGCAACGAAGGCAGGATATAAACTACATATAGGGCCAACACTTCGCACGCCTATTTTCTCTCCGAAGATAAACTCTGCACTCGCAAAATCCCCTGTTTCTTAGCGGCCGAATTCTAACATAGTTCTAAAACAGTTTTTGCATGGGGAGGGGCTGAGAAAGAGAGAGTCTGCACCAGTGAACAAGGGGTTAGCTGTTTATGGTCATAGCGGCAATGGCTACCTACCTTAACCTAAGCAGAAAAGAAGATGCCTTCTCACTCTTTTACTCTTAACGCTTCTACCAGCATCCTTGTATTAGGAAGGCTTCCAGAACCAAAAGCCTCTGCAACCTTGGATAGTTCCTGAGCCGAGTCTCTTTGAAGTGTCATTAGACCTTCCCTTGTGACGCCAGTGAGTTGAACGCCTTCCTCGGTCTGAGCGACCTCAATTCTCGGCGTGGCCACTTCGTGGCCAGCCCGAATCCCAGCCACCGCCCAAGCAATACCAGACGGGTTTCCCACACGGAGGGCGAAACGACCCCCCGCAACACGAGCGACCTCGCCCACATGCACGATCAGCATCAACGGCTGTGGGCCGGGGTAAACATAAACTGTCTTCTCCATGTCTCCTTTTCCTTGTGCAAATTCTCCCTTCTCGTTGAATGTATAATATCCTGGTTGTGCAGGGCCTTTTCCTTTCAGATAGAATCTATTTCCGTTCAATTGTTTCTTAAGTTCTGGATTCAGGTCTATTTTTACAAGTGCCTCCCGGTAAGTCAATGCCCTGAAGCCGTTCTGTTTAAGTAGACGCATTGAGTTTTTCTGATTTGCTTCTGCCTGGGCTATGAAAATTCCGCTGTTTCCTACCTCTTTGAACTGAACCTGGGCTGTCCCACTTGCTCTTGTTGCGAGTGCCACTATATCACGCTATTATTGGTGAAATTCTCATATTTAAGGCTTTGTAGAAACCTGGGTTTCTGAACTGAGTTCAGAAAGAAATTAACACTATATCCTGTTTGCAGACGGAATAATGATCTAAAATTCACGCAAAGGTTTTTATATTTATAGTGTTAATTAACATTATATGAGCTTTATCTGCGGTAAGAAGATAGGAGGCAGGAAGTACTACTACAAGGTAGAGTCCTACCTGAAAGATGGCAAGGTCAGACAGAGAATCTTGGAGTATTATGGCCGAAATGATCCACGCAAAAAACCAGGTACAACGCCAATTGTTAAGACCACGACAATTGCAACTCGTCGTTTCGGAGACATTGCTCTACTTTATCATGCAGCAGAAAAGGTTGACATGATAAATATCGTCAACAGATATGTACCGAAGAGACAGGGTCTATCTTTAGGGTTGGAACTCTTTCTGACAGTTGCACATCGCTTACTTGAGGACAAACCAAGTTCGCATAACCTTTCCAGATGGGTTGGAACTACGCACATGCCCATTTTGCTCAATTTCGATTCTTCACGCATAACTGACAATACGCAGCAATATCTTATGGACAAGATTTATGACGAGGAAAGAAACTTAGATCACTTATACCGCATATCAATAGACCTGTACAATAGTGCTCTGAGACTATTCGGGAAGGAAGAGAATGTGTTCTTTTACGACATAACCTCAACTTACTTCGAAGGCAAATGTTGCCCTCTGGCATTTTTTGGGCATAACAAGGACGGCAAACTCGACAAACTCCAGATAAACATTGCAATGATAATGAATGGTAGATATGGTCTTCCTGTAGTCAGCAAGGTTTTCAGAGGTAACATTAACGACGCAAGAACAGTGCATGAAATGGTTTACTACCCGAAGGTCATCATGAAGAAAGAGAAGTGCATGTTGATAATGGACCGTGGTTTTGACTCGGAAGACAACATAAGACTCATGGACACGACAAAATACGACTACATAATAGGTCTGCGTTCAAACCATACTTTCGTGAAGAAGTTGAAGGGTGGAACTGATTTCTCAACAGGCACTTGGGATACGATAAAAAACGGAGAGGACGAGATAAAACTGAGGAAAGAGGTAAAGAATGTCTTCGGCAAAAGGAGAATTGTAATTTTGTATTATTCGCCGAAGGTTGCAAGAGACCAAAAGGGGAGAAGAGATTTCAGGATAAATAACATCATCGAACGCCTTGATGACCAAGGCGAACTTACGATGAAGAAAGCAACTGAGATGGCAAAACCTCTGAGAAGATATTTGGTCATTGAACAGAACGGGAAAGAGGTTTCTTGGCGTATAAATCAGGTTGAAGTTAACCGTGCAGAGAAGAATGATGGCAAGTTCTGTCTGATGACAAACAAGAACATGGGCCCTAAAGAGATCTTTGCTACTTACTTTTCAAAGGACAAGATAGAAAAGGGATTCAGGCATATGAAGCAGGATGCGAATATGCGCCCAGTATTCAAGAGACTGGCAGACCATGTGATTGTTGATGTCTTTACCTGCCATATAACCTACTTACTTATGAGGGTTGCAGAGCATCTTGCACAACAAGAAAAAATCGACAAATTTTGGGATGACTTGTCGTCTGAAACAAGGGAAATCAGGATTTTGGATACCAAAGATGTGCATGGTAAGAGAAAGTTTCAGATAGTTCCTAACAACAATCTACAAAGAACTATCGTCGATAAACTGGAACTATCAAAACAACTGCCTATTAACACTACAATATAAAAATGAGTTCAGAAACACAGGTTTTAATATCTTCTAGAGATTTCTTTGTTTTTATCATCACTATGAAATTAAATGCCATTTGTTTGATCTTGGAAGTAGTATATCCTGCTATCCAATAGCAATAGAAAAATCGTCTAATTTTTCATCTAGGCTCTTAGCAATTTCAGTTACTTGAGTCCAAGTC
>DAHXKV010000044.1 GCA_027366155.1 Microcaldota archaeon | reverse complement strand
GTCAGGGAGAAGCTGGGGGACAGGTTCAGGGGAGGCGGATCCCAGGATTTTGCCGAGGGAATAGAAAGCAAGTAGGTGTCTGGCTGGAGAATAGTTTTTACTTGGCATTCGTTTACCCGGTAATATACATCTGGCCTGCATTTGTTGCAAACGGTGCGCCGGTGATATTGGGCGGGGGCAGGCCGATCGACCTTGGCAGGAAGTTTCTCGGAAGACGCATATTTGGAGACCACAAGACGATCAGAGGGTTTGCGGCAGGCGTTGCTGCTGGATCGCTGATGGGCCTCCTGGAGTCTGCATTCTTGCCATACATGCTGTTAGTCGGGGTGGCATTGGGCTTCGGGGCGATGGGGGGAGACCTTCTCGGAAGCTTCGTTAAGAGAAGGATTGGAATCAGGGAAGGCACGCGCATGCTGCTGCTTGACCAGTACCCGTTTCTCGTGATTGCCCTCTTGCTCGCATTTCCGCTTGGTAGATCGCCAGGGCTCTACGGGATTGTTTTCATAGTCATACTTACTGGCGCAATGCACGTGCTTACCAATTTTTATGCGCACAGGCTGAAGCTCAAAAAGGTGCCGTGGTAATCGGCATCATCAGAGCCATATCCAAGGAAGCGCCAGTATGATTATAATGATGAGCACCGCCCATCCGATGGCATGAAGCATCTTCCTGCTTTTTATCCTGTTCTTGTAGATCCTCCACCCGTCAAGCATTGGCAGGGGAAGGAGGTTCATGCCCCCTACAAAGAGGTTGATTACGAAGGAGATGACGAAGAACGAGTATAGGAAAGAGATTATGCCATTCTGGATTCCTCTCGCGTTGGGCATCTGGGTTTGCTCCAGATAGACGCCTATTTTTCCAGTGGCGTTGGTATGGAAGAGGTAGTTTCCTTCGCTTGTGTTGACAGCCACGGTTGCAAACGGCATGGAATTGTGCGACGCGGCTTCTATCTGGCTTGTCTGGCTCACCTTAACAGAATTCCAGTAATAGACCTGCGATCCGGGAGCGATTACGTTGTACGCGGGATATCCGGGTATTGTGGTCTGGACTATGACTGCAGAGTGGAAGAAGGCAGGCATGACTGCAACAAGCATGATAGAGGTGAGTACAAAAAAGATGAAGACCATCACGAAGTTGGATGATATGCCTGCAATGAATATGCGGTTCTGGTCCTGCTTTTTGAGCTTCGATACATCTTTTTCCTCTGGCTCAACAAAGGCGCCTATCGGGATTATCCCGAATGGGAGAAGGCCGACGCTCTTGAGCCTTACCTTAAACCTTCTTGCAATTACCCCATGGAGCGATTCGTGGACTATTAGCACCAGCGCCAGCGAGAGGATTCCCGAGAAGAGGGGTATCGTCAGCCCGGGTATTATAGGCGCTACTCCGGGAAGCTGCTGGCTTAGCGCGGCATAGTTCGGATTACCCGATACGATAGTAGATACTGTAACAAAAAGCGCGGATAGGATGCTTGCTGCGCCGAAGAGAAGGAGCCCAAGGATTAGGAAGAGCACGCCGCCTATTATGCTCAAGATTACCAGTATTATTATCGGGGCGGAAAGCGAGGGTAGGTAAATTGCGTTCGCGCTTGGGGCGATGCCGTTAAGCCCCGGCAGGTTTAGGAACGTGATAAAGAGGGAGGTATTGGGAATTACAACAAAGGCAACCAGAACGGCAGATATAATGCCCAGTAATAGCATTGCTTTGCTTGGCTTTATGCGCAGTATCGTGCCGGAGAGGAGCCCCAGCCCGAGCACGCCGCCCCACTCAGGCAGGGCGTTCCAGAGCCATGCATGCTTTCCAGATAACGAGTCTATCAGCGCTATGCCTCTCTGCGTCTTGAGCATGTAGAGGCCGTAAAAGCCTTCCAGCTTGTTTACGCGTGATATGATGATTCCTGAGAAGGCAAGCAGGAGGAGCGCAGAAGCCGAGCTTGCGTATAGCGGCAGATGGGAGTAGTAAAGAACCAGGAGGAGCGCAAACGTAACCAATGGGACGGCTACGTTCAACATTTTTGCAGGCTGGCTGCGGGTCCGTGCGCGTCCTGGTTTTTGTTCTTGCATATATCTACCGCATTTTGTGATGGACAATTTATTATACAGATGTATATTAATAGTAGTGTTGAGGTGGCTCTGTGTACGAGTGTGAAATATGCGGGAAGCATGCAGATGCGCTATACGTGATTGACGTGGAAGGTGCCGAACTTTCGGCCTGCCGGGGATGTTCAGAGGGAAAGGACGTGCTCGAGAAGATAGGGGAGATCGAGAAGGTCCGCGGGGGCAGGGTTACAGGAAGGAGAAAACAGGAGGAGGCACAGGAGGAGGTGGTGGAGAATTACGGCAGCATAATGAGAAAGGCGCGCGAATCCATGATGATGGACCTCAAGACGCTGGGCGAGAGGATAAACGAGAAGCACAGCACGCTGCTCAGGGTGGAGGAGGAGAAGATGCTCCCCAACACAAACCTCATTGCAAAGCTCGAGAAGGCGCTTGGAATAAAGCTTACGCACAGGCCGGAGGAGCCTGAGGAGTTCCAGGTAAAGGCAGGCAAGGAGATAACGCTGGGTGATGCCGCGTTTGTCAAGGACAGGAAGGGAAATTAGATGGCAGTCGATCTCGGCAAGCTGATTGCCGGAGTCAAGAAGGGAATCTCGTTCGAGGAGCTTTCAGGAAAGAGGATAGCCATAGACGCTTATAACACGATATACCAATTCCTCTCGATAATAAGGCAGCAGGATGGGACGCCGCTCACTGATGCTAACGGAAGGGTGACCAGCCATCTTTCCGGCCTGTTTTACAGGACCTCCAGCCTGGTGGAATATGGAATCAAGCCAGTCTATGTCTTCGATGGGATTCCGCCTGCGCTGAAGAGGAGAACGCTTGAGGCAAGGATGAACAGGAGGGAACATGCTCTCGAGGCGTGGAGCAAGGCGAAGGAGGAAGGGCTCATTGAAGAGGCGCGCATGCATGCGGTTGCTAGCACCAGGATAAACAAGGAAATTGTCGAGGGGGCCAAAACGCTGCTGGGGCATATGGGCATTCCCTATATACAGGCGCCGGGAGAGGGCGAGGCGCAGGCTGCGTGGCTAGTCAGGAAAGGCCTTGTATACGGGCTAACAAGCCAGGACTACGATTCTTTCCTGTTCGGTGCGGATGTGGTAATACGCAATTTTGCCATATCCGGAAAGAGGAAGCTCCCAAAGAAGAACGTTTATGTCGACGTCAGCCTTGAGAGGATATACCTCAGCGAGCTGCTCGGCAGCCTGGGGATAGACCAGAGGCAGCTGATACTCCTCGGGATGCTGGTCGGCACCGATTTCAACGGAGGCATAGAGAGAGTAGGGCCAATGACTGCGCTGAAGATAGTGAGGGAGAACGGAAGCCTTGAGAAGGTGAGGCAATACGTAAAGGAGAGGTATAATGCAGACTTTGATGCTGACCCGGAGGAGGTCATTGGAGTCTTTGAAAAGCCTGAGATAAAGGAATTCGATGCGGATGGGTTCGAGGCTTTGTTCGGCAAAGGCAAGGTGGACAGGGAGGGATTGGTTGAATTCATGTGCAAGGAGCACGGCTTTTCTCCAGAGAGGATTGAGAAGTTTGTAGGCAAGGCCAGGCAGGCCGAAAGGAATGAGGGCCAGAAGAGCATAGGATCGTGGATTTGACTGGCAGAATAAGCGAATGAAGCGCGGGGTATTTTCCTTGCAGGGGTATTTAGAGGGATAGCCTTTTAGATATGGATTGCGAAGTAAAAGCGATTATATGCAGAAAACAGTAAGCGTAAAGAAGAGAAAGGTAGGGAAAGTATACAGGAAGACAGTCAAGAAGAGCAAGCTCAGGAAGATGCACAGAGACAGGATGAAGCGCAGGAGCTAGCCAGCCCTGCAGCCCTCATTCAGAGGCAATGCAGAGTTTGTCATTGAACTCGAATATTTCGTCTTCTCCGGTTTTTACAAGCCTTGATTTTATTTCTTGCTTGCTGAACGCGGGGAGCAGGCCGCGCACTTCGTCCAGGGTAAATAGCTCGTCGCGATATTTGGTGAATACCACAAAATCCTTTCCATCGCGCTCGAGAGCCATCATAATCCTTGTTGATTCTCCCCCTATGGCTATCAGTATGCTGCATAACAGGACGGCCTTGTCAAACGCATCGCCTGCACCGTTTGCAATTGTCTCCCAGGGCTTCTGCCAGAACCTTATGGGAATGCTTATCGTCTCAATGTTGTCCCTCACATATGAAAGCGCCAAGCGTGAAGCCTCGATAAAGTCCTTGTCATAGGAGTAGTTTGGAAAGCTGTCGGATATTTTTCTTGCGGCGTTCAGTACTGCAGGGTTGCCGGGTACGATTAGGCTGGGGAGATCGGCGACGTAGAGGCTCTCGTTTTTTTCTATGTAGTCCTTATATCTGGTGATTATCGAGAGGTAGACATTGTTGTATTTTCTTATTACCCTTTCTCCGTCTCCTTTTTCCATCATCTATGACCTAGCCGAGGATTATCATCGTGTTTGTCTTGACTATGCCCTCTTTTGCATCTATGTAGTCCAGAAGTATCTCTTTTAGGTGTGAGGAGTCTTTGGCTATAACCTTCACAAGTATGTCAGCTTCGCCTGTTGTAATATAGCCTTCCCTGACGTACATTATCTGGAGCAGCTCCTTTAGTATCTGCTCCTGGGTCCGCCTCAGGCTTTTCAGGAGGTTTATGTCGATGCTTATCAGCACGAACGCCGAGAGAGGGAAGCCTGCCTTCTTCCAGTCTATGTCGCCCTTGTAGTGGCGTATTATCTTTTCATTCTCTAGCTTCTTCATGCGGAAATGAACGGTGGAGAGGGGGAAATTGGTTTTTTTTGCCAGTGCTGTGTACTTGATCGTGCCAGAATCCACATGCGCTATCAGCTCTTCGTCAAGATTGTCCATGGATGTTTATTTGTACATCAAGCTATAAAAAACCTCCGATTTTTAGCCTTATTGTTGAATATTATACAAGCAACATATAAGCATAGATGGATTGGTTTGCATAAAATCCATACAAATAGTTAATCAGTATATATACCAACACTGCCATTTTGTTGATAAGACTTTGCGACCGGTAAAAGTGGGAAGGGGGGACCCAGGGAACATCCCTGGGTTTAATGTGTTTGATAGCTGTGCTTTTGAAGATTTGTGCATTGCTATGTAAAACGCAGTAATATATACTTTTTATTGCTATTATTAGAGGGGAGGCAGTAGAGCAGGTAATTAAGTTGGATGGAATAGGAAACGGAGCCGAGAAGGCGCTCGGGCATGAAAATATGGCTGCCGATGGAACAGTGGTAGTGCTGGTTACCGGAGGCACGATGGGCAGCATGGCTGACAGCGAAGGTGCGAAGAAGCCAGGCGAGGGAGTCATAGAGCGCATGGTAGAATACATCAAGGAAAAGAGACTCATTTCCGAGAGTGCGAGGATAGAAGTAGATACTATAGTTAGGAAGGACGGCTCAAAGCTGATGAAAGACAGCACGGACATGACGCCGGTAGACCAGCGAGATATTGCACTCTTCGTAAAAGGAGTGATGGAGCGCAAGGCGAAAGGGGAGGGTATACTCGGAATAGTGATAGTGCATGGAACAGACACACTCCAGTGGATATCTACAATGCTCAGCGTCTCGATGAGTGCGAATATGCCAATAGTAGTTACGGGTGCAATGAGAAGCGTCGAGCAGCAGAACACAGACGCTTACAGGAATTTCAGGCATGCCATAATCGCTGTTGAGAGGCTCTCTGAACAGGGAAAGAATGGCACCTACGTGGTGTTCGGCAGAAAGGTTATGGACGGGCTCTGGATACGGGAGGAAGACCCAAGGACCACGCTCGCGGCGTTCGGCGCATTTAATAAGCCAGTCGGCGTTTTTGAGGAAGACAGGCTCGTCTTTAGAAATGGTAATGCACAGGTACATCAGCAGGAAGAGTGCACTAGGCCGATGATGCTGCCTATGAGTGACATGGTGGAGCTGGTTTTTGTGACTCCCGGCGCCGTTGGCAGGATCCACATAGATGCGATAAAGGCGACAAAGGCAAAGGGCATTGTGATGATTGGAACACACTCAGGAGGAGTTAGATGGGACCTCCACCCTGCACTTAGGAAAATTGCGGAGAGAGTACCAGTTGTTTCAAGTGCGTTGATGCCTGGAGCTGAACCGGGAGCATATGCAGTAAGCAACCAGTTGATTGAGATAGGAGTAATCCCAGGAGTTGGCATTTACCATGTAGACCATGCACTCCTCAGGGCTGCAGTAGCCATGGGAAGCGGGATACGCGATCAGCGCGAGATTTTTGAGGTGCTGCGTGACAGGGCCAGATTGGGCGAGATGCACGGGACAGTCCACCCCTACATGCTTACAAAATTTGGAATGGACGGATATGGCGCAACGATAAGAGCAAGGCAGCTGAATGAGGGCCTTGTCGACGCATTAAGGGGGCTTAGGGATACACCAAGGGCACGAGTCAAGAGCTAGCGTACCGGTCAAGGAGCTCTCCGACCTTTTTAGCCACATCCTTCGGGTTGAGGCGATTTTCCGTCGCTATCCTGCTTATTATCAGGTTGGCAGTCTTCCTGTTCTTTCTGTATTCGGAGAGCATCTCGGGATTTTCCTTCAGGAACTTTTCCACCATGTCTGCTATTTCCTCGCTCCCGACTGCAGAGTAATTTACGCTTATCTTCCTGCCGGCTGCGGCGTCTAGGACCATTTCTTTCGTGACCTCCTTACCCTCCTCCACCAGCCGTATTATCTTTTCGATGGCGGCCTCGCTTTCCTCTTCGGGTGCGTATTTTTTCATGCGCTGTATGCCGTGTATGATGCTGCGCACTGAATACCTTTCCTTAAGCCGTGATATTATTGATAGCGTATGCCTGTCAAGCATGGTCATCTCGCTTATGGTCTTGGAGTTGACTCCGGTCCCTTCGGCGAGCTCCTTTGAGACCACACTTATGAATACGGCCTCGCTGAACGGTATGCCCTCTGTGCCGAATGAGGTGAGGTCCGGTTCGTAGATGTAGCCGTATTCCTCGTCAGTTTCCTTCTCCCTGAGTGACTCGGTGGAGCGGCTCTTCTCGTTATAGCCGCGCGTTTCCCTTGCAATCTCCATCTTGTTTTTGAGCAGTTCTTCTTGACGCATTATCTCGAATTTGGCAGCCTCGGTGAGGCTCTTTATTCCGGTGACATTCTTGACCTCAACCCTCACCTCGCTTATGGATATGTTAAGGTCAGCCTTGATCTCGCGGTTTATATCCACTCCTAGATAGTAGAGTATGCTACGCAGGTTGGCTATGAACGACCTTAGCTCCTCTTCGCTGTTTATGTCGGGCTCGGTGACTATCTCAACAAGAGGCGTCCCTGACCGGTTGAAGTCTATCAGGGTAAGTGCGCCTTCCCTGATCAGCTGCGCGGGGTCCTCCTCTATCTGTATGCGCCTTATCCTTATGCTCTTTCCCTCTATCTCGAGGCTTCCGCCGTGTCCTATTGCACCCTCCATCTGGGTGATCTGGTAGGATTTGGGCAGGTCGGGATAGAAGTATACCTTCCTTACGAAGGATATGCTGCCTGACACTCTGCATTTTAGGGCCTTTGCTATACCCAACGCTGAGCTTACTGCTCCCTTGTTGAGCATGGGCTTTGAGCCAGGGAAGCCCATGCAGATAGGGCAGATGTTGGTATTGGGCAGTTCCGGCTCGCCATTGCTGCACGAGCAGAAAAGCTTTGACTTTGTCGGGAGGGCGACGTGCACCTCCAATCCTATTTTCATATGCTCCCCAAGTTGTGTCTATATTGCATCGAGAATCCCTCTTCCCATTTTTCCACGAACTCGAAAAGAGAATAATCGTTAAACTGGCTGGTTATTAGCTGGGCTCCTATCGGCATGCCGCTCTTCTTCCCATATGGGAAGGTTATGTGTGGGAAGCCTCCGAGGTTTGGAGGTATGGTAAATATATCCATCGCGTAGTTCTGTGTCGGGCTCAGGCGTTCAGCTTCCGATACCTTGGGAGTGGGAATTGGCAGTGCAGGCGATATTATGTATCCATCACGGAGCACTTTTGACATCTCACGTATTATCATGCCACGCACCGAGAGTGCCTTTGTATAGTATTTCTCTTTCACGCTTTCGCTCCTTATGAATGTGCCAAGTATTATGCGCCTTTTCGCTTCCATGCCGAACTCGGATCGGGCCTCGGTAAAGAAATCGTTGTACTTGAGATTTGTCTCCGGATATTGGAAACCGTACTTGTATCCGTTATACTTCGCAAGGTTGGTTGAGGCTTCTGCCATCGCTATTATGTAGTAAGGCTCGATGGCTTTTGAGAGGGCCTCCACGCTTATTTCCCTTATCTCGTAATCTCGCCCCAGTTTGTCGAGGAGCCTCCCGAACTCTGACTTTATTGCAGGGTCGGTATGCTCCATCAGTTCCTTTACAGTGAAGAGGGTGCTTCTGCCTGAGCAGGTAATCTCCGCTGCCGAGCAGGTGGTATCATATTTGTCAATCCCGCGGATTACGTCAAAGACTAGCCTTGAGTCTGCGGAGGATCTGGACATTACGCCTATTTTGTCAAGGGAATTGGCGTAATCTATGAGGCCATACCTAGATACTGCGCCGTAGGTGGGAGTGAACCCAACAACGCCGTTCAGTGCTGCAGGCGTGGCTATCGAACCGCCGGTAGACTCTGCTATTGCAACATGGTATTTGAGTGTTGCCGTTGCTACGGCGGCGCCGCTGCTGGACCCGCCTGCGACAAAATCGCTGTCGAATGCGTTTCTTGCAGGGGTTTCGGTGTTGAGCCCGAATGTGCCGAACCCAAACTCATCCATGTTCGTCTCGCCCATGAATGTGAAGTGTCCTGCACCAAACATCCTTTCGACTGCGGTGGCATTAAATGGGGGGATGTAGTCCTTGAGCATCTTGGACCCGGCAGTTGTTTCAAAGCCCTTGACGCATATATTCGCTTTTGTGCTGAATGGAAATGCACCATGCTTGCCAAGCCCTTCGTTTATAAGGTTGAATGGATGGTACTCCCTGTTTAGCGCGGATAGCTCCGCAAGGAGCCTTTCGTAATAATCGGAGGGCTTTTCCGCGTTGATGAATTCCTTTATGCTTTCCACGTTACACCACATCAATCATAGCCGGGGCCCTACAAAATAGCCATTGTGCATCTTTCTCCCCTTTTTCATCAGCTCCACATCTTGAAATGGGAGCACTTCGTCTTCGCGGAGCCTTGACTGCACGTCAGTGGGATGATATGCAGGCTTTTCTTCCGTATCGACAAGGCTTATCCTGTCGAAAAAGGAGATTATTTCGGAAACGTCGGCCCGGATCAGTTTCTTCTCCGATTCGCTTGCCTTCAGCCTTGAGGTCTTGAGAAGGCGTTCGAGCTCCTTTTCCTCCATATGATTGTTATTAGTATATCACATTTATAAAAGTTGTTTGAGATATATCGGAAGTCTGATGATTTGATGCTTAGGGTAGAGTACATAAAGGATATTTCCAGGGAGCCCGGAAAAAAGGCCAGGATAGGCGGCAGGGTGGTCAGAATTAATGACCTCAAGAGCGCGCGCTTTGTCTGGGTGCGTGACATTACAGGGGCAATGCAGATAACGCTGCTAAAGAACAAGGCGGATCCGGAAGTTGCTAGGCAGGTTGAGGGACTCATGCCGAACGACTTCGTAGTGATAGACGGGCATGTGCCCGAACAGATAAAGGCTGCCTCGGGAATGGAACTGATACCCGACAAGGTCTCTGTAGTGAGCAAATCCGAGGGCCCTTCGCCAATAGACATCGAGGGCTACAATGAGAGCAGTATTGACAAGAGGCTAGACTGGCGCTCGCTGGACCTCAGGAATCCCAGGCAGGCGGCCATATTCATAATACAGTCAAAGCTCCTGGAGGGCATGCAGAGATACCTTTATTCTAAGAGATTCATGCAAACATTTACGCCAAGCCTGATGGGCACCTCCTCCGAAGGGGGCTCGGAGGTGTTCGGGCTTACGCATTTCGGCAAGCGCGCATACCTCAGGCAGGACCCGCAGCTCCACAGGCAGCTTCTGATGGTTGCAGGCTTTGAGAAGATATACGAGATAGGGCCAAGCTGGAGGGCGGAGCTTAGCAACACGCCAATGCACCTTACGGAGCACAGGACATGCGCTGCGGAGCTCTCGTTCATAGAAAGCGAGAAAGACATCATGGAGGTTGAGCAGGAGCTTCTGGCGCACGCCCTTAAGGCCGTGGCTGAGGATTGCAGGGAGGAGCTGGAGCTGTTCGGCGTGAAGCCTGATGTGCCCAGGCTGCCCTTCCCTGTGCTCGAATTTCCACAGGTATATGATGTACTGGAGGAGCTCGGATTCAAGCCAGACAGAGGCCGCGAGGATTACAACAAGCAGGGCGAGCAGGCGCTTGGCACTTACGTGAAAGAGAAGTACGGATCTGATTTCTTCTTTGTAAACAGGTTCCCGTACGCAATAAAGCCGTTTTACGTGATGCGTGTTGATGACGAGCCCGAGTGGGCGCGGAGCGTTGATGCAATTTACAAGGGCTTGGAGATTAGCAGCGGGGGCCAGCGGGAGCACAGGCACAGTAAGATAGTGGAGCAGGCCAGGGGCAAGGGCATGGATACGGAGAGCCTGCGCTGGTTCAGCGAGTTTTTCAGATACGGAGCGCCTCCGCACGGAGGCTTTAGCATAGGAATAGAGAGGCTTACAATGCGCCTCCTTGATATCCAGAACATACGCGAGACAGCGCTGTTTCCAAGGACGCCGGACAGGCTCATGCCATAAGCGCCTGTCGCGTGCTTCCCGCCTGCATATATATCCCAGAATCCTGGAAACATATATAAATCAGATTGAATACTTAGTATATTGGTTCTTAACCACCGGAGCGTGGTAACTTGGAAGGCAACGGAATCTTTTTTGGCTGGGTGAGTCTGAATGCTGTGGCTCAGCATGATGCTTATTGTACAAAGGCGAACACATGGACACTCTAGTGCTAACGTGCATGGACCCAAGGCTGAACAGATACCTCGATGATGAATACCTGAGCGATTCGGGGAAAAAGAAGTATGGGAGCGTCGAGATATGGAGAAACGCTTCAGGCAGGCTGCCTCTTATGGAGGAGTTAGTCAAGAGCGGCGCTAGGAGGATAATACTGGCACCCCATACTGACTGCAAGGCCAAGGAATACATGTATAATACGCTTAGGCAGGAGGTTTCCGAATCGCACATGGACCAGATAGTCAGTCAGGCTTCGGGGCTTGTGAAGGGCAAGGACTTTTCTACAAGGGAAGAATTCGACAAACTCGTGAATGAGGAGGAAGAGACATTCCTGAGAGGAAAGGTCGCGAATGCAGGCATAGAAGTTGTGTTGAGAGTAGTAGACATTTCAAAGATTACTGTGCCGGCGCACGCCATGGAGGAGAAGATGCTTGTGATATCAAGCGAGACAGGAGCAACATCAGAAGGAATAGCGGCAAGGGCCGGAGTCTCCTCCCCATGCTGCTACATAATCCAGGGGCCTTACTTGAAGGAGCTCAGCCCAGACATAAACCTTGCACTCGGGCTTGGAATAACGCGGCTGGACATAATAACCGAGAGCAGCAGGCCCTTCAGATAATTTATTTTTAGTGATAAAATGCCGGAATTAGTTGGACCCAGAGTAGTAGTAGCATGCATGGATTACAGACTCAACCCGATAGTACAAAGGCTCGCGGAAGCAGGAGGCAGCGAGAGTATAGTGTTCAGGACGGCAGGGGGACGGCTGAACAGAGAGCTTGCAAATTACATAAAAGCCAAGAAGCCTTCCAGCATTAGCTGGGTGCCGCATGAAGACTGCGGAGCGCTTAAATTTGCACTCCAGCAGATAAACGGGCAGAGTATCTGGCCCACTAGCCCCATAACAAAACAGACCGCAGGCATACTCAGGACTGCACTGAGATCCTCGGGTGGCGGGGCGGGCAAGGATATTCCACTGGAGGATTTTACAAAAATACTCGTCCGCGAGGGAAATGCCAGGCTTGCTGTAGAGTTTACTGGAATAAAGTTCAAGACAGAATTTACGTGTCTTGAGGAGATGAAAGGCCATTCGGATAAGGAGAGCATGCTGGTTGTTTCAGAGAATGTGGGGTTGAGGCCTGCACAGCTTAGTGATTATGCAGAGGCATTCATGAAGGCTAAGCGGGGATCCGGATTCAAGATAGAGGAGGTAAAGCTCTACATTATACAGGTTCCAAACGCTGCACTTGCATCACATGACAGATGCCTTGCGGCAGAGGTCCTTGGGATCAGAGAGATAATACCGGTCCTCAGGGGAACGCCAGCACAGCCCAGGACCCACCACATACGCTCCTGAGAGTTCATCCGCGAGGATATATCTTTTTGCGGTAGTTGAGCCTCGTTGATTATTGATGGAGGACTATTGCACCTTGCGGCGCATGAGAAAAGTGGGATTTGGGTGGGGATAAAAGCAGTAATTCTCTCCTCACTAGTCCTCCGGTTAATATATTAGCAATATTATTTAAATATCTTTTGGTTATGTTTGGATTCTTTTTATAAGCACGCGCGAGTGCTCCCCTGCCACCACGCCTGCAGCTACAGTAAGTCCGCTCACAGCGCAGTTTTCAATTATCACAGAGGAGCCTGCCGAAGATTCCGATGCGGTTTCCGATGAGGAGCCTATGAACGAGGCGGGCATCTCGGTCTTACCGTCGGAAAGCGTCGCATAGAATACATTTAGCTCCCTGCCTCCCCGGCGCTCTTTGCCGTGCTTGCCCATTGCAAGTATCTTTGAGAAGATGGTAAGGCCGCGCTGGCCGGGCTTCAGGGCGGACAGTTCAGTGAGCACCACACGGTGCCGATTGACCAACGTGAATACAGTTCCGGAAGTCGAGGAGAGCTCAGGTTCCTTGCCATTGGCCAGTAGCCTGGCGTTTGTTATGCGCAGCGCCGAACCGGCAGTTATTTCCATCTGGTCCATGTAGTCTGCATGCCGGTTCCAGAGAGTCATGGTTATGCATGATGGCTCTGCTCCTATCACTATTTTCCTGTATGAATAGGAAGAGGTGCCAGGATTTGAAGGGACCTTGTTGAATATGCGGTATACCATGTCCTCTATGTTGACAAAGGCAGATGTAGCCTCATGCCGCATTAGCTCCGTGGCGGAGACAATGCGCCTGGCTTCCGCCTGTTCGGACAGCTCCCTTGCCGCTGCTGCTCGGGTTATCATTCCAGAGTGGCTGTCTACCACATCCATGAGCAGTTCTTCTTCGGCAGGGCTCGCTGTCATGCGTCCAATCTATCCTTGCATGTATTTAATATTATCCTTCATTTATTACGATTGGTTTAATGCCCCAGATGTGGAATCTGCTTCTCCCGATTATTGCCGCTGTCCCTCTACTCTCGGTTTTGCCCCTAACAATCGCAAGCGGGAAGAAGGCGCACTACATCTCAACACTCTCCTCCATACTGGTCTTCGGGCTGGTCATGCTTTCTGCCTATGGCTTCTACACATACGGGCCTGCGTCGTTCAGCGTAGGTTACATAAAAAGCTTCGGGATAACGCTCGGGTTCCAGCCTAGCCAGATAGGCACAATCATGCTCATCATGACCTCCATAGTGTTTATGGCCGCTGCGATTGCTTCCGGCGCTTTCGTAAAGTCGGGAGAGAAGAGGTATAATGTCATCTTTGCAATTGCAGAGAGCGCATCGCTAGTGGTTTTCCTCACTTCAAGCCTTTTCCTCTTCTACGTAGGATGGGAAGTCGCCGAGGTGATGATGTTCTTCATTATATTCATTTACGGCAGTTACGGAAGGAAGCATGCAGGAATAAAGTTCATTGTTTATTCGCTTGCATCCAGCCTGCTACTGCTCGTAGCCATACTGCTGCTCTACTTGGGAACGTATCCCCATACGTTTAGCATCTCCGCCATAGAGGCTGGCGCCGTGCAGATACCTATGAATATTCAGGAAGCTGCGATATTCCTGTTTGTGCTCTCATTCATGATAAAGATGCCTGCATTCCCTTTCCACAGCTGGCTCCCTGAGGCACATACTGAGGCGCCTACCACAGGAAGCATGATACTAGCAGGCGTGCTCCTGAAATTCGGCGGCTATGGGCTTCTGCTCATGTTCCTGCTTCTGCCTGCATCTGCCGCATATGCCAAGTATATCGCACTTTTGTTCGGGTTTTCTGCAGTTTATTCGGCGTTTGCGGCTTTGAGGCAGGGAAACCTCAAGAGGGCCATAGCATACACGAGCATAACAGATATGGGCATCGTCGGGGTTGGCGCTGCTGCCGTGGGCATACTTGGTAGCGAGGGCGCGTCTTACATGATGCTCAGCCACGGAATCGTGATCTCACTGATGTTTCTAATCGCAGGCACATTCAAGGAGGCTTACGGAACACTGGACATAGACAAGATAAAGGGAGCCATGGGCGCTTTCCCTTTTCTCTCTTATCTATTTATATTCGGGTCTCTTGCACTGATAGGCCTTCCTCTTACGGCCGGGTTTGTCGGGGATGTGATCCTGTTCATAGCGGCAGATGCGTCTTTTGGCCTTGCAGGGCTTGTCCCGCTTATCTCATTGGTCTTCCTCGGGGCGATGCTCTTCTGGTTCGTCGAGAGGATGCTCTACTCAGACAGGGAGACAAACATCGCGCACGGCGTAGATTCAAGGATACTCGCAGCCGCGGCGACGCTCGTCTTTTTCTCGATAGCGTTTGGAATCATACCTGCGCTTCTGCTTAGAATCCCTTAGGACCACCATGGATGCCGTGTTAGTGGGAAAGGAATAGGACATGCGCGGCTGCGTTTGCTGCGCCTATTATCGGCTGTGGGAAAATGCCGAATGCCACGACAACAGCAAGGCATATCGCAATCGCAACAACTGAGGCTTTCCCCATCGAAAGCCTTCTCGCCTTCCCCTGGTACGCGAATGCAGGAATTATTATCTTTGAGTAATAATAGATGGAAATGACGCTGTTTATTATTCCGAGGATCGCAAGCCATAGAAATCCTGAGTTTATGGCACTGACGAAGAGCATGAATTTCCCTATGAATCCAGTGGTAAACGGTATGCCGATCAGCGAGAGCAAGAATACTGTGATCGAGACTGCGGCAAACAGGTTCTCCGATGACAGTCCGTCAAGGTCGGAGAGGTTATGCTTGTTCTTAGTCTCGAGCCATGCGACAATTCCCATGATCCCGATGAACGCAAACGCATGGGAGAATATCTGGAAGAGTGAGGCCGCTATTCCCTGCGAGGTTGATGCCGCAATGCCTATAAGTATATAGCCTGCCTGGGAGATGGAAGAGTATGCAAGCATGCGCTTGATGTTGTCCTGAAGCATCGCGACTATATTGCCGTAGAACATGGTTGCCGCTGCCAGGATCGCGATGAGGCCGAATGCAGAATGGAATGCAAGGAACGATAGTATTACTATCTGTATGATGGCCGCGAATGCGGCCTTCTTGTTAAGCCCTCCGAGCATCGAGACCAGATAAGGCTGTGATCCCTGGTAGACGTCGGGTATGAGGAGGTTGAATGGGAAGATGGATGATTCTATTCCAAGCGAGACAAGGAAGAGCAGAAGCGCGGATCCGAGAAGCTCTCCCTGCGATACTGGATTTAGCGAGAGGCTTCCCGAGGCGTCGTAGAACAAGGCCATCCCTATAGAAAAGATGGCCGCTGCGAGCGAGACCATTATGAGCAGCTTTACGCCTGCCTCCATGCCCTTCCTGGAAAGGAGTATTACAAATACCGCCGGAATGGTGGAAAGCTCCAGGCCCAGGAATATTGAGATGATTGAGCCCGAGGAGGATATCAGGTACATGCCGAGCAGTGCGAAATCCGAAAGAATGGCGAAGTCAGCGTACTCCTCGGAGTATGCGAACGCGATTATGTTGATGACGAGCATACCTGCGGTGAAGAGCGCCATGAAGAATAGCGAGTATGGGCTTATAACGAATATCCCTGATACAACGTGTTCAGGATAGAAGGATAAAAGCAGGATGGAGGCAAGCAGGAGGAGGAGCATTGACTCGTTGAACCAGAATTGGACCTTCCTGCTGAACGCGGAGCGGACTGCGAGTCCCCCTATTACGAGTAGGAATGATGCTATTGCGAATGCGTAGTCTGCCAGTATCATCTCATGCCACCCAGAAGAAAGACGTAGACAAGCAGTATTGCGATTGCCACAGCAGATATTGCCACATAAGTATTTATGCTTCCAGAGGATGCTAGCCTTGCCTGCCTCCCGAAGCCCAACGTTAACGAACCGACATGCTCGAATAGCATATCGAGGCTCGTGTCAAAGGACTTTATCCCGTCTCCGAGCCATGAGACGCCAGATGCGAAGAACCCGTATAACGGATTGAATAGACGGCTGTTGTTAACAAGTGCCGAGATCTCCGGTGAGCGCAGTGAGAGTGATTTCCTGAATACGAGATAGCTTGCAGAGGCGCCGGCGACGGCAAGCACTGTTTCCACAGTTGCAGCAGAAAAGCCGCCAAGTCTTAGCGCGGATGCTTTTGCGAAAGAGGAGAGGTAATAGGAGTAGGAGTTGATGTACCCCGGAAGCATGAAGAATGCTGCAACCGAGGCGAGGGCTAATACCGCTGCGAGGGCCATTGCAGCAAGCATTGGCCTTGGAACATTCAGGCGCTGGTTTGTTTGAGACGGCTCAGGTTTCCTTGAGGGAAAAAGCATCCACCTGAAGATGAAGAAGCTGGTCGAAAAGCCTATCAGGGAGATAAACGCGAATGTGTATAGGTTTAAGGAGAAGGAAGAGGCGAGTGCGGTGCCTGAAAAGAATCCGGAGAACGGAAAAAAGCCCGCAAGCGAGGCTACACCCACAATGACAGTCAGGTACATGGCCTTATTTGAAGACATGCCCCTTATTTCCCTTATGTCATTCTTGTTGGTGGATTCCATCACTGCGCCGGCATTAAAGAACAGGAGCGCCTTGTAGAAGCTCTGTACTATAAAGAAGTAGAGCGAGGCGAGTATTGCGCCTGATGCAGCGGCCATTATCATGAGACCCAGCTCCTGTGTGGTAGAATATGCAAGTATGCGCTTTATCCCGGTTTCTTTCATTGCATTCAGTGTTGATATTAACACAGTTATCGTGGCCGAGGCAAAGAGCAGCCATCTGGTTCCAGAGTATTGGAAGATAGGATAGAGTATTATTACTAGGAATGCGCCTGCCTTGACCATTGTGGATGAGTGCAGGAATGCAGATACGGGAGTAGGTCCTTCCATCGCATCTGGAAGCCATTCCTGGAATGGGAACTGTGCGGATTTCGTCATTATGGCGATTGCTATGAGTATCGAGGCCGCATAGAGAGGGTATCCGAGAGATGAACCATGCACCATCATTGCACCTATCTGTGAGAACTGGAGGGTGCCTGCAGCATTCCAGAGCAGGGCTATCGCAGCAACCAGGGCCACATCGCCGATGAGTATTATGGTTATGGCCTTTCTTGCGGCCAGTGCAGCAGCGTGCTTCCGATGCCAGAACCCTATAAGCAGATAGCTGGTCACGCTGAGGAATTCCCATGCTATGAAGAGGGTTACCATGTTTCCGCTCATGGCAAAGACGAGCATTGCTGACTCGAACGCAAGCATCTCCACGTGGAACCTCCGCTGTTCGCTGGGCAGCTTCATGTATCCGAACGAGTAAAGGAAGACGAGCGGGCCCACGAGGAGCACTATGCTTAGCAGTATCAGGTTTATTGGAGCGATGGCAAAGCTTATGGGCAGGTACGCCTGTCCCACGCTTATCCACGAGAGATTGTATTCTCCAGTAGAGATGAGTGGAAGCATCAGGAGGCTTGCGAGGGATGCCGCAAGCGCCAGGTACTTTGCATATGCATACCTGCGTCCGCCTGAAGCGGCTATTATCAGGATGGCTGCAAGCAGGGGCAATATTATCAGTATGGGCAGCATTTCACCACTTCATCCGTGACAGCTTTGAGACATCTAGTGGCATGCCCCTTGATTTCATGTAGACGTAAACAGCTATCAGGGAGATTATCTCCACTGATGCTACTGTCCAGACCGAGAGTATTGCAATAAAACCCTGCGAAGGATCTGAGTTGAGGCCTGCGATCCCGTATACGAGCAGTATGGTGCTTGCGACAAATGCAAGCTCTACGCCTAGCAGTATTATTATCAGGTTTCTGTGGCTTGCTATTCCTGCGAGCGCTATTGCAAGAAGCACTGCCGAGACCAGCAGTGGGAGGTAGAACAGTATCAGACGACCAGCCTCACGAATCTTTTTATTATCAGCACGCTCCCCAACACTCCGGAGAACAGGAGCGCGACCATCGCGAATATGAGGGAGTAGTAGGCAGGGAGGGAGGCGCCTGGGGGCTGGGTCTGAGTGGCGTAGCTGGCCTGCGGCGTGGCTGCATTGCCCAGCAAAATGACTGAGAGCCCTATTCCGGCAACAATCAAGATGAAAACAAACCTTGAGACGCCCAGGGGCATTGAAGAGTCTTCGGATGCCACTGCAACCATCAGGTATGTAGAAAGGCCTCCTACAAAAATGAAGAGCTGGAGGAGCGCGAGCATTACCTGGTTCATGTATGCAAACAGCGCGGCGCTTCCTGCAAATGCGAACGTCACTGCGATTATCGAATGTATCACGCGCCTTGAGAGGAAGATCGCTGCTGCTGCGCAGATAGTTATGAGAGATGCAAGCACAAACAGGATTTCGCCTATCATTTTACTCCAGCTCCTCGGGCCTCTTTATGAGGTCCCTTTTGTCGTAGGTCTCGAAAACGTCGGTGTCCTTGCCTAGCGTCAGGCATTTTGGCGGGCAGACCTCTTGGCAGAATGCACAGAAGAGGCATCTCTCGATGCCTATCTGTGGCATTTTTTTGATGCCTTTCTCGGTGACTATGTCGACCATCGTTATTGTCTTGTTTGGGCAGATTCTCTCGCATGCCGCGCAGCTTATGCACGTTTCTATGTCAAGCTTAAGCATGCCCCTGTAGTCGTCAGGCAGAGACTCCCTCTCCTCTGGATACTCTGTCGTGAACCGTTTTCTAGTGAGCGCCTTTGCGGTTTCTATCAGGGGCTTTATCATTTTTCATCCCGTATCTCATAAGAGTAGCATGTAAGCAATTATAAGGTTTATCAGTGCAAGAGGCATCAGCCATATCCATCCTATCCGTAGTATCTTGTCTATTCTCATGCGCATGGTCGTAGCCCTCAGTATGGTTATGAATATTGCTATGGTGAACGCCTTTGCGACCAGCCAGACTATCGGAGGCAGGAATGCCGGACCGAGCCAGCCCCCGAAGAAGATGATAGATATGAGCAGGCTCCCCAGGAACATCCTCGAGTAGTCAAGCAGCAGGAAGAGTGCATAGTACGGTGCGCTTATGTCGGTAAGCCATCCTGCAATCAGCTCCGAATCGGCCTCGCGCAGGTCAAACGGAGGCCTCTCGAGCTCCGCAAGCATAGCTATGAAGAAGATGAATAGTCCGATGGGCATCAGGAAGGCGAAGTCTATCCCAGACTGCGCGCTTACCATTGAGTATATGCTGTAGCCGTGTGCAAGCGCGGCCGCAGTCGCTATGACAATGATCATGGGTATCTCGTAGCTTATCAGCGTAAGCACTGAGCGCTGGGCGCTTATGTCGGCGAACTTGTTCCCGCTCGAGAATCCGGTCAGGAAGATGAGTATTGGAGTGAAGCCCAGCACCACGAATACTGCAAGAAGGCCCAGTCCGAATGACCCCAGCTGCAGCGCCGGCACGAACGGAATCAGAAATATAAGGAATATATTCATGGCTACGAGCAGTATTGGCGCGGCAAGAAGTATGAAGCGGTTGGCATTTTCAGGTATTATTATCTCCTTCGCAAGCAGCTTTACAAGATCCGCCATGTTCTGGAGTATGCCGTATTTTCCCACATATGTCGGGCCATGCCGGTATTGCATCTTTGCTATTAGCTTCCGCTCCACCCAGCCGAACAGGTATGAAAATGCAAAGATCAGTATCGAGACAAGGATGGCATAGGCAACGACACCTGCCGCTTCGTAATAGATGTTTCCGGAATTGAGCAGGTAAGCAAGCGAGTAAATCATGTTATCTATCCACGTCAGCAAGGACCAGGTCCAGTGTGCCCATTATCGAGAAGAGGTCTGCCAGCCTTGACCCTCGGGCCATGTGGTTCAGCGCGGCAAGGTTGATGAATGTAGGCGAGCGTATGGATAGCCTGTAGGGTTTCTGTGGGTCCGCCACAAGGTATATCATCTCCTCGCCGCGGGGATTCTCCCTGCTCTCCATGACTATCCTGTTTTTGGCGTTGGGTGTTATGAGTTTTATCGGCATGCCTGCCGCACTGCCTTCCGGCATGCCTGCCAGGGCCTCGCGGACAAGCCTGATACTCTCTTTTATCTCCATTATCCTTACCTCGTATCGTGCAAGGTTGTCTCCGGAGAGGTGGTACTGCTTCCTGAAGTTCAGTTTCCGATATACGTAGTAAGGCCTTTCGCTCCTCACGTCATAATCGAGGCCTGATGCGCGCATCACGTGCCCCGTCACTCCGAACTCCTTTGCATCGCCCCTGCTCAGCCTGCCTATGCCCTTCATTCTGTCGACGAATATGGGGTTTTTCTCTATAAGATTCTCGTATTCCTTGAGGCGCTTCTCTAGGTAGTCCATAAGCTCCAGCGTTTTTTCTCCGAATCCCTCCGGCAGGTCCCTGGACAGCCCCCCGAGTCTCATATTCACGTAGAACATCCTCTGGCCGGTTGCGATCTCCAGGAGGTGCAGGACCATGTCCCTGTCCCTGAAGCCCCACATGAATGTTGTGAAGAGCTGCCCGAGATCGTTGCATATGCTGCCAACCCAGAAGAGGTGGCTGGCTATCCTTTGCAGCTCCAGCAGCACCACCCTCACATATTGCGCCTTTTCGCTTACCTCGACACCCATGGCCTTCTCCACTGCGGCCACATAGAGTTCGTCGACGCTCATTGGAGCCACGTAGTCTATCTTTTCCATATACGGAGGGCACTGCATGTACATCCTTGTCTCGACTAGCTTCTCCACGCCACGGTGCAGGAAGCCTATGTGGGGCTCTATGTTTTCAATTGTGTCCCCTTCGAGGTCTACGACAAGGCGCAGTACTCCGTGAGTGCTTGGATGTATCGGACCTATATTAACTCGAGTTATGCTCATCGGCTCACGATTTAGGGTAGGGCTCTCCCCAAACGAAATTCTTGCGCATCGGGCTTCCCTTTCCATCCCATTTCTCGAGCAGCAGGCGCCTTGCATGCCTGCCTTTTATCTCTATCCCGAACATCTCACTTAGCTCGCGCTCGTACCAGTCGGCAGATGCATGGTGCTTTATAATCGTGGGCAGCCAGAGATCCGATGGATCCATCTCCACCTCAAGCACCTCGTCGACGTTCTTGTCCATGTTGCGCATTATGTATATGGCATCGACATGGCTTACGTAATCCACAGCAGTTATCTTTACAAGATAATCGAAACCTTCGCTCTTTAGCACGGATACCTTTTCTGTCAGGGCCTGCCTCTCAACCTTCAATTTCTCCACCTATCCTTTTCTGCAGCTTCATTAGCGCACCGAAAAGATTCTCGGGCCTCGGAGGGCATCCCGCAACGTAAACGTCCACTGGAAGCACCTGGTCTATGCCCTTTACTATGTTGTAGCTCTCCCACCACGGGCCCCCACAGGTTGCACACTCGCCAAATGCTATCACGTACCTCGGCCTTGCCATCTGCTCGTACATCCGCTTCAGCTCAGGCACCATGGATTTCGTGACCCAGCCCGCTATAAGCATGACATCGCACTGGCGCGGGGTTGCCCTAAAAAGCAGGTATCCTTTTCGCTCTGCGTCTATTCGAGAAGAGCCGAAACCCATAAGCTCTATCGAGCAGCATGCAAGGCCAAACTGTAGAGGCCAGACGGAGTTTTCCCTTGACCAACGCACCATGTTTCCGGAGAGAGCTTTGGTCAGCTCAGAGAGCTTCGAAAACAGGACATTTGGCTTGGTCTCCCTGCCTTCCATGGAGTCAGCAACAAGCTTGTCCATCTCTGCCTTCGCATCTGCGTATTCCGCGCTGCTCCTGTCTATTTCGTAATCTCCGCTCATTCCTTCCTCACCGAGATGCGTATTATCAATGCTTCGAATACCATTGAGAGGAGTGCCAGGGCAATTACGGCAAACCCTGCCTCGCGTGGCAGTGAAGATGAGACTGGAGCCCAGACAATTACGACTACAGCTATTATCTCAAACGCGAGGAATGAGGAAAAGTAATGGAAGTACTCCTTCATTATGCTAAGTCTGGAGCCTGTGCTTTCCTCGCTGCTCTCGAAATTCAGCTTCGAGACGGTGTTCTGCGGAAGCCTTGGCCCGAGAAGCCTTGAGAGCCCTATTATTGAAGATGGGAATGCAATTGAGAAGATAGCGAATACCAGTATTTCCAGATAGGCGGATGCCATGCAGATATGATGAAGATTAGGTTAATATTGTTTTGTCTGTATATCTAGCAGGCAGAGTGCCGGCAGATAATGATTTTATGCAGGATATACCTGGAGCTGGGAAGGAGGCGCTGAGGTCGGGCTCGGTTAAAATAAGGGTGATGAGAAGCGGAATCTTTCAGCAGATGACCTTCGTTACCAAGAAGGTCAGGGCAGGCAACATAGAGTACATGGAGCTTTTCATAGGCAGGGTAATAGACACCGGCGAGATAATAAGGCTGGCCAATGAGTTCGGGCTTCCTGTCGAGGCGCAAAACGGCAAGGCCTTTCCAGAAGGCAGGAGCGCCTCGGATTTCACTGCCGATCGGATCTTTTCCTGAGAATCCGGAGGCGTGCGTATGCTTCTGCAACAGAGGCAATGCCGGGATTCCTGTCAAATACACGCAGTATTTTATTAGAGATGTAATCTGGCGAGAGGCCTCTTGAGCAGAGTATTATCGCATTGCCTGGAGATTTGCCGTATTTTACCTCCATCACAGTAAACAGCTTGGAAAGGTTTCTAATCAGGCTCCGCCTCCTGCCCAGGTTTTTCCTGGAAAAGGGATAATTGATTGCAAGCACTCCGTTCTCTTTAAGCTTGCTGAACGCCTGCTCTGGAAAATCGCCTTCGAGAAAGCCTTCGGGGATCTTGCCGCCCACGTACGTATCTGACAGGATTAGGTCGTAGCGCTTCTTTGTCCTGCACAGGTATCCCCTGCCTTCGCCCAGAATCACTTTCGAGCGCAGATGCCTTGGGAGGAAGATGCGCGAGAGGGCTATCATCTTCGGCTCAGATTCGACTATTTCCATTTGTATTCCGTCGTAGAGGGACTCGATCTGAAAAGGCATTGTGCCTCCCCCCAGACCCATGAGGAGTATTGATGGGTTCTTGAACAGGGCAGGCAGTGGGAGAAAATAGTCCCAGTAGTATCCCGTGTATATTGAACCGTCATGCAGCATTGAATGTATGGTATGGCCGTAGACTAGTTCGCGGCGCCCGGGCTTTTTTACAACCACTGCGTCCAGGCCCCCTATTTTTTCTGCGCCGAGAACCTTCCACCCGAGGAGGCCGTATATCGCGTCGGCTATGCTCATTTCACCATTCCTTCCTGCCAGCAGATCCTTTTCTGCCTTGCAGGTGTATTTTGCATATGCCGCGCTCCGTATCGAGGTCTCTCCCGCAGGTTGGCTTTCCGCATAATGCGCATGAAAGGTAAGCGGGCTTTCCGCATATGTGACATAGGCCGGCCCGCATGTTCCCACAGCTCAGATGCTTACCATGCCTCCGAGCAGCTCCCTTGCCTTTTCCTCGGAGAGTGGTTTCATTCTCTTGTTTTTTGAATACCTGCACTGATAACGTATATATGATGCGTCCACTTTCGTGTTTGGTTCTAGTTCCTTGCACTTCTCTATGTATTTTATTATCGCATTGGTGGCCTCCCTCTCGCCAATCTTCAAGACATTGACGAAATATGGGGCGAGTATCAGGTTTACCGTCCTATGCCTTACGTCGGGAATCGGGGTGGATAGCAGTTTTTCTATCCACAGATACTTGCCCTCAGAGCTTGCCGGCATCTCGGTTAGCTTTTCTTCAGGGATTGATACCGTCTTTGAATACTCGATTACCGCAGCGGGAAGGCTCTTTTTTGGAATCGGAAGATTCTTTCCGATCTCGGTTGAGATCGCCTTGCGGAGCAGACCCATGGCAACCCTAATGCCAAAATATACCTTGCCTTCAGAAAGGTCCTGGAAGAGCAGGGAGAAGGATTTTGAATTTGGAGAAGAACGCAGATACGATTCAAATCCCATGCTGAATGATTCGCCATCGTAGCTGAGCTGAATGCCCAGAATGGCAGCCATCCTCACCATCCCATCAGTACCCTCCGCAGACAGCGATTCTGCAGAGCGCCTTGCCTCCGCATTTGCATAGGCCAGAATGAGACGTCTGTCTGACAATGCACTCACGAGCATCCTGGCGTAGACATATGACATCAGATATGCGTACTTGAGGCTTGTCATGCCTGTCTCGTGAAATGGTATCCGCTTGCTCGAAAGAGCCTCTTCCAGGCGTAGCCTGCCCTGCTCCATAAACTTATGTTCAAATGCGGGATTAAGCTCACTTACCAGGTCCTTTGCCTCCTTTAGAAACGGATACCGATACGCCCGTTCGATAAGAACTTCCCTGGCTTTTTCGTCCATGTCCTGACCCGGCAGGGGTGCAACATCCCTCCTTTGTTGAAACGAAACACCCAATCGACTCATAGTATTCAACCTTGAAGCACTATATAACCTGCTGAATGCGCTCAGAAATATGCCCGTGTCGGGTCATGGCGGCATTGTTTAGAAAGTCCGACTTATTAAACAGTTTTGTGACTTTTTAAACAGAGATTAAGCTCTGCCATATATATTTTTGAACTCGCTGGCACAGTTGCTATCTTTGGTTGCGATTAATTCATAAAATCCATCCAAAGTAGTTATATTTTCAGAATTTATCCTAAGTTTTCCTTCTTCCCTCATTTTCGCATAAATTTTAGGGTCTTCTAG